>CAJQPE010000001.1 GCA_905480125.1 uncultured Flavobacteriales bacterium
ATGAAAGATCACCGCAGAGGTTTAGACTGGTTCCGCAGGGCTAACGCTTCGGCTTATATGGTACTTTTAGATTAAAACCACCTGTCTCATGGTGTAATTGGTAACACGTCTGATTTTGGTTCAGAAGAGTCTAGGTTCGAGCCCTAGTAGACCAACAAAAGTCTCTCGATTCTCGGGGGGCTTTTGCATTTATAAAAAGATTAGTTTAGAACAGGCTACACTAAATCTGAATTATAAAAAACACCTTGATTTTTTTCTTGCTTCAACGACTGAGTAATAATAAGATGTGAAGCCGTTATCAGGTTTCTTAATTCACACAATTGAACTGAAACCTTAGATTTTTCATACAATTCTTCAACCTCTTGATACAAACCAAAAACCCTCTTGTGAGCTCTTGTTAGGCGGTCATTAGACTTAGCAATTCCAACATAATCACTCATTATTGCTTGAAGTTCTTTTTTGTTGTGCGAAATAATTACCTGCTCTTTTGGAATGATCGTACCTTCTTCGTTCCAGCTAGAAACACTTTCTAGAATTTCAATCGTATGTAACACTTGTTTAGCTGCCAAATAACTTCTGTTTGAATACACTAAAGCTTCAAGCAAAGAATTTGAAGCTAACCTATTTGCTCCATGCAGTCCCGTTCTGGAACATTCTCCACTTGAAAACAAATTGGTAATACTCGTTTGCCCGTTTGAATCTACTGCAACGCCTCCACAAGAATAATGAACAGCAGGCACTACAGGAATTTCATTTATTTCAATATTGATTCCAATACTCAAGCATTTCTCGTAAATGTTAGGAAAGTGATTCTTAAAATCTTCAATGTTGAGATGTTTACAATCTAGGTAAACACAGTTGTCCCCGCTTATTTTTAATTCGTTATCAATAGCTTTTGCAACGATATCTCTAGAGGCTAATTCAAGTCTATTGTCATACTTTGACATAAATCGCTCTCCAGATTTAGTTATTAGATGTGCCCCTTCTCCCCGAACAGCTTCAGAAATTAGAAATGAGGGGCTCTCTTCTGGAAGATAAAGAGCTGTCGGGTGAAACTGGATATATTCAATCTCACAGATTTTAGCTTGGGCCCTATATGCCATCGCGATTCCATCGCCTGTTGCTACCAATGGATTCGTTGTATGTGCATAAACCTGACCCAAACCACCAGAAGCGAGCATAGTTATCTTGGATAAGATTGGTTCAATCTCCCCTGATTTAACATCCAGAATATAAGCACCGTAGCACGTTCTTTTATCAGGCACTAGCTCCGTTTCTAAGTGATGTTCGGTGATTAAATCAATCGCGAAATGATGATCCAGTATACTGATATTTCTGGTCTTCCCTATTTGAATTAATAACTTCTGTTCAATTTCTAAACCAGTAACGTCTTTGTGGTGAACAATTCTATTCTTCCCATGACCCCCTTCTTTGCCTAAATCAAGCTCTCCTGCATGCGTTATGTCAAAACTGGCACCCCATTCAACTAATTCCTTTAAACGTTCGGGAGCTTCTTCCACAACCATTCTCACAATTGATTCATCACAAATACCTGCTCCCGCAGTTAAGGTGTCTTGAACATGACTTTCAAAAGAGTCACACTCATCTACTACTACAGCTATTCCGCCTTGGGCGTACTTAGTATTTGATTCACTTCTATCAACTTTCGTCGCAACAGTAACTCTTAACGAAGAATCATTTTGCGCAACTCTTAGCGCAAAGGAAAGGCCCGCCGCACCGGAACCAATTACTAAAATGTCAGTTTTAATCACTCAGAACTCTATTTGAAACCGCGAGCATTCTTTCAATTGGTAAAAGTGCTCTTTCTTGGATACTTTTATCTACCTCTACCGATGGTGTTTCGTATTTCATGCACAAATACAATTTCTCTAAAGTATTTAAGCGCATATAGCCACACTCACTGCAAGCGCATGTATTATTTTCCTTTGATGGAGCTGCAATGAATTTCTTGTTAGGGACTTTTTTCTGCATTTCATAAAGAATTCCCGCTTCTGTTGCTACAATAAACTCCTCTGCTTTGTCTGTTTGAACAAAGTCTATCATGCCCGCAGTTGAGCCTATATAATTAGCAACATTTAATATGTGCTCTTCAGATTCTGGATGCGCAATAATTTTCGAATTCGGATTTTCATTATAAAGACTAATTAGTTTGTCAATCGAAAAGGCTTCGTGCACCATGCACGCCCCATCCCAGAGCAGCATGTCACGACCAGTTTGTGAAATGATATACTTGCCTAAATTCTTATCTGGGGCAAATATGATTGGTTTATCCTTCGGGATAGACTCGATAATTTTTATTGCATTAGATGAGGTGCAAACGATGTCGCTTAATGCCTTTATATCAGCAGAACAATTAATGTAAGTCACTACAAGATGCTCCGGATTTGATTTAACAAAAGTGCTAAATGAACTCGTAGGACATGAATCAGCAAGAGAACAACCTGCCTTCAAATCAGGTAGTAATACCTTTTTATTTGGATTCAAGATTTTAGCTGTCTCTGCCATAAAATGAACACCGGCAAAAACAATTACATCGGCATCAGTATCTGCTGCTTTTTGAGACAAACCAAGGCTGTCGCCAACATAATCTGCAACATCCTGAATTATGGCCTCTTGATAATAATGCGCAAGAATTACTGCATTCTTCTGCTGTCGAAGTTTGTTAATCTCATCTTCTAAATTAAGATCCGGAGATATATGAAAATCTAAAAAACCTCTTTTTTGAACACTTTCAAATTCTGTTGCCCCTAATTCTAACATAATTTTATCTACAATTAATTACAAAGGTAATTAATGCCTATGTAATCCTCTATCCATATAATAATTATTCAAAATAAGATCTTCGTATAGATGAATAAATAGGATTGCTGATTGTAAGAAATGACATGCCTAACTTTAATAAATTGTTGATTCAGAATGGATTGAATTTTTTTGATCTAGTTGTGTTAAGCTATCAATACTTTATTTCAATGACCATAATTCTCGTTAAACTTTTGAATAACAAATGCTTATATATTTCTATAAATGACTTAAATTTACTAACTTCATCACCGAAACCAATATTAAAAAGCTATGAGCACACTGTCAGCAATACGTATTGTAGAAAAAGAACATATAGGCGATTTAGAATTTCCAACCGCAGATGTTCTTGAATCTAAAGAAAAAAGAATTTTTCGTTTAAAAAATCTTCACTCGGCATGTGAGTATGGAAACATAGCTCGACACAAAGTTGAAATACTGTTTGAAGACATTGAAGGGAAAAAGAAAGTCGAGACAACTCTATGGGAGGTTTCAGAAAAGTTTATTTTTTTGAAACATAATATTACTATTCCGGTAAATCGTATTTGGAGCGTGAAGTTTTAATCCACCTTAACAAAAATTTCGGCTGTTTTTAGTGAATTTATTGGTTTTAATTTCGGGCCTTTTCTTTTGTATGAGTACTCTGCTATTGGTTTCTTTTCAATTCTTGCACACCCTTGGTAATCAACCTTCAGCTTTTCAACCACTCCCATGTCATAGCCAGTAAAATAAAGTGTAAGAACCCCCTTATATTCTTTCCAATAACCAATTCTATCATAAACCTCTCCATATTTGTTTTTCCCTTGAATAAAAATTAAACGATAAGTCTTGTCTTCACTAAGTTGGAGGCGGTACGTTTGAGACTCGTTCAAATATTCATCCCATTTATCTGCCCACAATGATGTACATAAGGAAAATAATAGTGTAACTAGAAAAAAATGAATATATCGCATAGGGCTATTCTAAGAAAATAAACGAAAAAAAAGAGTATTTGGTTGGGGAGAGTATCTGATAATTTTTAATAGTCAATTTTTATAATATATATTCGTTGGATAAACAAAATTCATGCCAATATGGAACATAATTTACCGAAATTTCAGAAAAACGTATCCTGTTAATTAAGCGACAAAATCCATGGCAATATTCGCTTTGGATGCAAAAAAAATGAGAATGCAAAAGACTTGATATTGAACATATTACTTTTATTGGTCAGCTCGATTTAGATATTCAGACACATTTGCTTACAAAATATTTAATAAGGGCTATGCTGGAGATAAAAAAATGAAAACCGGATAAAAAATCCAATAATTAAAACACCATTTTACTACAAAAAAGTAGAATTAAGCTTTGACAATTCGACCGATACAAATATGAACGCAGTGCTAAACATTGTTGATTTTGAAAATAAGTTTGAGGCAATTCTTGAAAATAAAATTGTTATTAAAGAAATTAAACCGCCTCCTTTTACAAAGTGTTCTCAAAATTTAAGAGACTTTATCGATTAACTTTTGGACAGGTTCAATTCAAAAATATGGTTGTTTATTATCCTCCTCATTACTGGGTTCGTCTATGTAAATAGCTTAAACAATGAGTTCCTTTCAGGCATGGATGACGACATGTATATCCTTGATAATTCTCTATTAAAGTCCTTCGACCTTCAAGCGCACTTTTCTGAATATATTGCGGGCAATTATCATCCGCTAACTACTCTGTCTTATTCCGTTGAGTATTTCTTTTTTGGAATCAACAAAATTGCTTTTCATAGTACAAACTTACTTTTACATCTGTTAAATACATTTCTGGTCTTTTTGTTTGTTTCTGCTCTCTTGAAAAACGAATTGGTCGCCCTTATTTCTGCAGGAATTTTTGCTCTGCATCCGATGCATGTCGAATCGGTTTCTTGGATCTCTGAACGAAAAGATCAGCTTTATACCCTTTTCTATCTTACGTCTTTAATTCAGTATCTCAAATATAAGTCCCTTTCAAAAATGAAAAACCTTTTATTATGTGGTGGTTCATTCGTCCTCTCGTTACTCTCCAAATCAATGGCAGTCACACTTCCGCTCATGCTTTTTGCTATTGACTTTTACCAAAAACCATATTTTACTTCGAGATCCTTGCTATTTAAAGTTCCGTTTTTTGGACTTTCGATTTTATTTGGAATAATCGCATTAAAATCGCAGTCAACTGGCAATACATTTTATGAGCTTCATTTAAACTATTCCATTTTCGAACGAGCAAGTATGCTCTGCTATTCTGTAGTTTTTTACCTGTTTAAATTTTTATTTCCTGTCAATCTATCTGTCTACCATTTTTATCCCCATGAAGTTGGATTGCTTCCGAAAATATGCCCATTAATTATAACTGTTATAAGCTGGCAACTTTGGAAAATCAGAAAATCAGAAGTTGGAAAAATTACTCTCTTAGGATTTGTAATTTTCATTATTTCTTTACTCCCCGTCCTACAATTAATTCCAGTGGGCAGGGCGTTTGCTTCTGATCGATATACTTATGTCGCTTATATTGGTTTAGCTCTGCCAGTGGCCTTTTTACTCAGCAGTTCGTTAAGTCATCCAAGATTTAAATTAATGCCCTTATCAATTATTCTAATAGTAACTATTGTCTTTTCTTATCTGTCATTTGAAAGAAATAAAATTTGGAAATCTAGCGAAACGCTGTTTACCGATCTCATATCAAAATACCCTGAAAGTGGATTTGGATACTATTCGCGAGGTGTCGTTTATGACCATACTAACCGATTAGACTTAGCCTTAAAAGATTACGATAATTCAATACTGTACAACCCTAAGTTTTATAAAAGCTTCAATAACCGAGCAGTTGTAAGAGGCAAAAAAGGGGACCTTAAAGGGGCTTTACACGACTGCAATAAATCAATAATGTTAAAGCCCGGGTTTGCCAGCGCATACAACAATCGCGGAAATGCAAAAAGTGGCTTGGGAGATATAGAAGGGGCTATTAAAGACTGCAGCACGGCAATAAAAATAGACCCCAAATTTACAGGGGCTTATAACAATCGTGGAAGCGCTTATTTGTCACTATCAAAATTTGACAAGTCTTTGTCTGATTTTCAAATGCTCAATAAATTAACTCCAGATGAGCCAGAAGTATTGCAAGGAATAGCCGCGTCCTACCAGGGTTTAAAAACCTATAAGAAGTCAATTGAATACTTTACTAAGTCACTTGCTGCTCAGCCCAACAACTATATCGCATTTTTTGGTCGAGCTGCATCTAATTTTTATGTGGAAAATTACGAAAATGCAATCAAAGATTATAATTCCGCTTTGGCACTTAATCCTAATTATACGGATGCATATGTAAACCGGGGAATGTCGTATTTCAAGTTAAATAAAATCAATGAAGCCTGCGATAGCTGGGCCATGGGGAAAAAGCAAGGAGCAGAAAACGTTGACTCGTTTATTAGGAGTTATTGTAGGTGATTTGTAACATTACGGCTGGTTACTTAAGAGCAAAGTGCTTAGTTTTATTCCACACAAAAGTCTGATTAATACATCAGACTTTATGAACGACCATTTTCATTTATGATTCATGGCTGCTATTTCCTGTCATCTAATTCAGCAACTTTAGATGCTTCAAACATTTTAATTACTACCTTCTCCGTATACTTGTGATCGCCTTCTACATCTTTAAACTCATAATCGACCCCATTAATGTTTTTAACTGCATAAAAATGATTTATTGGTTTAAAATACTCATCGTCTTTAATTCCTTGAGAATAAACTATCCCTTCTGCTTCTTCAACATGTATCCTAGAGTCAGTAAATAACAAATCTTCTTGGATGTCACTTTTCTTTAACCCTAAATCTCCACCTTCAGCAATTGAAATTTGATAGTTTTTTCCCGACTTAATATCTACTTGACCCCAATCACGTTGGATAATCTCTAAATGAGCGCTTAATGTATCTGGAACAGTTATCCATAGTGGTAAACCATATTTTTTCAAGCTAACCATTATCATCCCTTTTAAGTATTCATTTTTTGGTTCTTCTCCGGCAACAACAGTTTCTTCCTTGTCTTGACCACCTTCATTATTGCAACTCGTTAAACAGCAAAATGAACTAATGACCAACATAAATAAAAATCGTTTCATCTTTAATTTTTTAATATTTCAGCAAAAATAGGATTTGCTTCAATACAAACAATGGAGCTAGTTGTTGTGTTTACAACCTGAGGATGTTAATAAAATACGGTTAGTGAGCTTTTCACTGTAAAACCCCCTATTTTAAAGACATAGAAGTAAACCCCCGCAGAAACTAAATCACCCGATTTATCTCTACCGTCCCAGTATTTAATATCGGTAGTAGATTCGAACATTTGCACACCCCAACGATTAAATATCTTAAGATCAGTGCATTCAAGCATTTCATTGTTTATTTCAACCGTAAATACGTCATTAATACCATCTCCATTTGGTGAAAACGCCTCTATGCTATTGATGTTAACATAATCGGAAAAGTCATCAAGCGTATAATTATAAATTGAAGTATCGCCGCAGTTCTCATTTTCGACCATCAATGTAATTTCAAGTGTTTCCCCGTAGCTTTCTGTGTGCTCGGGATTATCTTCTGTCGATGCAAACCCCTCTCCAAAATCCCAGAAATATTCAGTTCCATTTTCGCTAGTGTTGGTAAAATGTATAGTAACTTCTTCACACGAAGGAGTATACTCAATACTAAAGCTAGCTTCTGGTGCATCATCAACCTGGACTTCAACTGCACCAAACTCAACACATCCATTCCCGTCTGAAACAGTAACGGTATAAATAGTTAATTCAAGCGGAGAAGCGTTTACAGTATCTGTACTAGATGAAATCAATTCTTCAGTTGGAGACCAATTATAACTATATGGACTAATTCCAGAAATAGGTCCTGCAAATAGGTCTAACGATTGCCTTTCGCAGATTACTGTATCAGAAATAGTATAAATTGAAAAGATGTTAACTGTTGTTGAATCGTAATGAACACAACCATTTGTATCAGTAACCATAACTAAATAGGTTGTTGTATTAAAAGGATTTGCAGTTGGATTGGCAATTATAGAGTCGCTAACATTTACAGATGGTGTCCATAAATAATCAGCGCCTAATGGCCCCGTTGAATTTCCGCCCAAGTTCACTAAGTCAGCTTTACAAGAAATAGTATCCAAGCCAGCGTCAACTATAGGTAATGGATTTACCGTTACCATAATTGAATCATAGTTGACGCAAAAATTACTATCCGTACCCTCAACGATATATTCAAGCGTATCGAATGGCCATACCGTCACGGTGTCGTTAATTAAAGAGCTTATACTATCTATCGTAAGCCATGAGTAAATCTCTGCGCCAGAGACTATAAGCTGAACAGAATCATACAAACAAATTTGGACATCAAGCCCAACAATAATAATCGGCAATGGATTTACCGTTACGATTACCGAATCGTAACTTACACAATTATTACTATCAGAAACTTCAACGTAATAAGTAGTTGTATCGTTTGGAGAAACCTCAATTGTATCATTCGATGCTAAGCTCACAGTATCGGTCGAATTCCAAATATAACTCTCCCCGCCAGCAGCGCTTAATGTCGTTACATCACCTATGCAAATTTGGTGAGCACTACCAACGTCAATAACAGGAAAAGGATTTACTGTTACAACTAGAGAGTCTGAACCGATACACCCGTTGCTATCAGCCACAATAACATAATAAACTGATGTGTCAGCCGGATATGCCCATACGGTATCGTTTTTTGTGTTAGATAAACTATCAGAAGGGCTCCAAGTATAGTCGGTGCCGCCAGTCGCTATAAGTTGAATTGAGTCTTCTATACAAATTTGAACATCCGGTCCAGCATAAACAATTGGAAGGGAATTCACAATTACATCAACTATATCAACATTCACACAACCAAAAATATCGGTGCCTTGGACAAAGTATGTGGAAGTATCCGTTGGCCAAACCCGAACGCTATCATTGTTTACATTTGAAATACTATCTAACGGAGACCATACATAAGTTTCGGCTCCTGTTGCAACTAACTCAATTGTATCGTTAATACAAACCTGTGCATTTGAGCCTGCTTCGACTAGGGGCAATTGGTGAACCACAACCACAACGGTATCTGTACCATTACAGACATGATTAAGTGTGTTAACCCAATAAATAATAGTATCAGATGGGCTGACCATCGGATTAGCAATAGTTGAATCACTTAGTCCATTTAACGTATTCCAACTATAATTCGTTCCGTTAGGAGAAGTAGGGTTCCCTCCAACCATAATTGAATCGAAAACGCAAATAGAAGTGTCTGTCCCAGCATCTGTTGGCACAACTGGGTTAACATCAACAATTAGAGAATCGCTAGAAACGCAACCATTGGTGTCAGTCACAACAACTATATATTCCGTAGTGTCCAAAGGCCAAATTAATGTCGAATCGTTATTTGGAGTCCCTGAACTATTCGTTGGAGACCAACTATAAATCTCACCCCCTGTTGCCACAAGTAACAGCGTATCAGTAGGACACATGTATAAGTCAGCTCCTAAATCGAGAACCGGGATTGGATTTACAATTACGGTAATAGTGTCTGCTAATTCGCAGCCGTTTGTATCAGATACCAAAACAATATAAGTCGTGGTGTCAATAACCCAAGAGTAAACCGTATCATTGGTTGTTGAACTCAAACTATCAGCCGGTGACCATACATAGAAATCGGTTCCTACAACCGTCAATTCCGCTGTATCACCCATACAAATTTGAATGTCAGCACCTGCATTTGTTATTGGTAAGGGATTTACTGTTATCAACACTGAATCAATATTTACGCAGCCATTACTATCCATCACTTCTGCATAATACATGGTGGTATCTGTTGGATGCGCAAAGGTGGTTGCCAATGCAGGTGTCAATAATCCAAGTGTTGGTGTCCAAGCATAAACATCACCGCCAGAAGCTGTTAATAAAGTAGTATCATTGATACATAGCTGACGGTCTA
>CAJQPE010000002.1 GCA_905480125.1 uncultured Flavobacteriales bacterium
CGAGCCTGAGTACACGGCAATGTGCCCTGGAGATTCTGTTTGGATGTCAACTTCTTGTGGGCTATCTTATTCTTGGTCTAACGGCGAAACAACCGATATGGTATATGAAACCATTGGTGTTCATACTGTTTCAATAACTAACGCTTGTTCAATAACAGATACGCACACAATCACATTAACAGATGCCACAGGTACTGTTCCTCCGATGTTTGAATTAAGCGCTACTGATGATATCATTTGTAATGGTGATAGTAGTTACATTACTGCTAGCCCTGTGTCAGACGCTACATACAGTTGGTCAAATGGAGGGTCTGGGTCAACTATAGGTGTTGATGCAACAGGTGTATATTCTGTCACGGTAAGCAATTGTGGTGGTATTGGTTCTGACACTATAACTATTGCACTACCATCACCTCCTGTTGCACAGGTTTCCGGAATTCAAACTTTTTGCCTTGGAGACTCGACTTTATTAACCGGCTCTAGTGAACCTGGGGCTTCCTATCTTTGGAGTAATGGTGCAACCTCGCAATCTACATATGCAACAACTACTGGTGCTTTTGGTCTAACTGTTACGAATTGCTCTGGGTCTGATGCAACAACCTATGCATTGTCTAATACACTCCCTCCTGCTCCAACATTTACCATCAGCGACAATTTCTTTTGTGAGGGAACATCTACTGCTAACTTGGTGGCGTTTGGTGGTGTAACTTACTTGTGGTCCGATGGTTCTGCGGGGCAATCAACTTCAGTTTCTGCTGTTGGTGCAACGACAATGAATGTTACTGCAAGTAATGCTTGTGGAGATATGGCTTCTGCTACTGCAGCTACCGTAACAATCTTTGCTAATCCGGCCACGCCTACTCTTACTGCTAATACTGCGGGAGGAACCGCTACGTTTACCTCAACTGCACCCAATAATGTTTGGTATGCGAATGGCTCTCTCGTTCAAACTTCTGGCGATACTTATTCTGCACCAACTATCAATCTTTCCGGTGTTAACATAACCGCTATAGCAGTTGACATGAATAGCTGTATTTCGAACGCTTCAGCACCTGTTTCCATAACAGCGCAGCCGTGCGATACAACTATCATAAACCTTACCACTACTTCTCAAAATGAATCGTCTGTGGGGGCGAACGATGGACAAGCAACAGTAGTTGCTGCTGGAGGAATGTCGCCTTACGCGTACTTGTGGGATAATGGAAATCCTACTGCAACGGCAGGTGGACTTAGTGCTGGAAATTATACGGTGACGGTAACAGACAATAATGGCTGTTATGCAATTACCGATGTTACCATAACAACATTAACAGTGCTGCCATGCGATACAACAATAATAAACCTTACCACCTCTTCTCAAGATGAATCGGTAGCTGGGGCAAACGATGGACAAGCAACAGTAGTTGCTGCTGGAGGATTCTCACCTTATTTATACTTATGGAATAATGGAAATCCTACTGCAACTGCAGGTGGGCTTAGTGCTGGAAATTATGCGGTAACAGTAACCGACAGTAATGGCTGTTATGCAATTGCCGCTGTTACCATAACGGTATTTAACCCTTGCGACACCACTTCGTTAGCCGTTTCAATTAGCTTTCAAAACGAAACTTCATCAGGGGCAAATGATGGACAGGCAACTGCTGCCGCGACCGGAGGAGCTGCGCCATACTCCTACCTTTGGGATAATGGCAACCCAACCAATGCCGCTGCAGGATTAACAGCGGGAACTTATACCGTTACTGCTTCTGATGCAAATGGATGTACTGCGATTGCTACCACAACGATATCCGTTGGTTTAATAATTTCTGACAAGGAGACAAAAATGAACTTAACTATTTTCCCTAACCCAGTTGAAGAGTCTGCTCTAATAAAGTTCTCAAATCCAGGGCAGCAAATGGTTCAAGTTCAGCTTTTTGATCTCTCTGGAAAAATGATTAGAATTATCGAAACAAAAAATGATCAAACCGTCCTCAATTTGTCGGAATTAAGTCAAGGAATGTATACAGTTAAATTAATAAACTCGACCCATTTTGAGGGGTTAAAACTGATTAAAAACTAAATTATTTGTAAGAGTTGGTTCTACCAGAAAGCAGCTTGTAATAAAGTAATTTTTGCCTAAACAAATTACTAAGGCTTGGCGTCTTTCCAAGACTTGCTGCGCCTTTTAACAAAACCAAAATCCCTCTACGTTTGGATTATTGGTTAGCTGTTCTTTTATCATGTGCTGTTCTTCATTATTGGCTACAAGTATGATAAGTTGATGGGGCGCATCAGTATCAAATATGGCTTCCTGATTGGCAATTACTTTTCCATAAATATTTTTTCCAATTTTATTCGGATTGTCAGTCGCCCAGGTAAAGTCAATGCCGCGCTCAATAAACTTTTTGACCAACGTTTTCCCTTTTTTTCCTGCGCCCAAAACGCAAAGCTTCTTGCCTGAATTATAGTCTAATTCTAAGAAATATTTCTCCTTTAAATCTAAAAAATTGTTGTCCGAATAATTCTCGTCATTTCGCGAAGCACGTTTGCTATGGTCCCTCCAAATGTGCAGCAACTCATTAATCCGTTTAACTTTTATCTCGTACTGATACATCCTAAAAACCAACTCGTAATCTTCTGGATAAATATCGGAATTAAACGCTCCTATTTTTTCAAAAGTTTGTCTTTCCATCATCCAGCAAGGAGAAGGAATTACACACTCTCTATAAATTTCTGAATAGTGATTATCATTATCCACAAACTTGTTTAACCAGTCTTGATAATAAATATAACCTTCTCTAAGGTTCTCGCCAATGTATTTAACCTTCCCCGTAACCACCGTATTCGGTTCGCAGCTAGCAACCATCAGTTCCAACTTGTTAGGGGGCATAATGTCGTCAGCGTCCATTCTGGTAACATAAGTGCCTCCACATTTAGAATATGAAAGTTTTAGCGCATCAATAATTCCCTTTCCTTTGCTCTCAAGCGCGGTAATACGAATATCCTTCTTTGAAAATTCTTGCAGTTTTTCGGTGGTACCATCCGTTGAATTATCGTTAACGGCAATAAGCTCCCAATCGGCGTAAGTTTGGTTCAAAATAGAGTTTAAACACTCTTCAATAAATAGATCTGCGTTTTTTGCAGGCATAATAATCGAGACTAGACTCATTGATTACTGCTTGCTTTTTGCCGGAGTTGAGCCGCCTTGTACCGCTGGTTTGGCTCCTGTAGATTGTTTAGTTGGTTTATAGGTTATGGTTATAGTATCTGTGGACTTACCGTCCGCTCCTGTTGCTGTAAGTTTAACAATGTTCTGCCCTTGTTTTAAAACAACATTTGCCGAAATTGACCCATTCGTGTAGTTAAAAGATTGCGCTACTCCGTTAAGCAGCAACTTGACTTGCTGTTTACCTTTTGCGCCCGTAACTTTTCCTTTAATTGCAATCGCAGAATTAGTTGATTGATGACCGTTTTTTGGGCTATTAATTTTTGCTATGGGCTTGTCTAAACATTTTCCTTTAGAGTCGCCATGAGCTTGATGTTTTGACCAATCACTAATTGGTATTTCGATTGTTGCTTTTGGCTTTCCGCCTTCATTGTGGCAAATCGTAATCTTCGCTTCCGGTGTTATAATAACCCGCTGGTTAGCTGAGCCGCCATCATTCGTTGCAATGATGTTATAAGTCGCTTTTGAGGTAATTGTTTCGCTCCAGCTAATCTTATTACTCGCAAACGTAAACTTAGTAAAATTAGATCCATTTTTTGTCACCTTAATCTGGTTCTTACCCATAATACCCGTTGTAATAATTTGAACACTCGCTGTTCCGCTTTTCGTGGTATAATTTGGCGTGGTTGGTTTCTTCAATTTTAACGTAGGTTTTGGTTCAGCGCAAGTTCCCTTAATGTCTCCATGTGCTTGATGAAGGGGCCAAAAGTTGGCAGGAATAGTAATTGTCTCTGTTCCTGTTCCCTCTGGTTTATTATGACAAATGACCAACTGTTTGTCGCATTTTATATTTACCTCGTCTTGCCCGGTACCATAATCCGTTGTTGCAATAATTAAATACCGAACCTCCGAAGTAATCTCTTCCGTAAATTCTACAACTCCATTTTTAAACGTCCATTTAGTTGGGTCTAACACCCTTATGCCCGCAGTAATTTTTATTTGAGACTTGGCAGTTACTTCTGTTACAGAAACTCTCACTTTCTCGAAACAAGACTTACTCAAATAAGGCCTTCCCTTCGGTGATATCGTGGTCACAACAGGAGCTTTTCCAAGTATAACTTGTGGCGTTTCATAGATTATTATTGCCTCCGCGTTTGATTTTCCTGCATCGTTTTCAGCAACAATATAAAGCTTGTTGTCTCCATCGACAAGATTAGCTGAGTAAGTTAATTCACCCTTTTGGAGATCGAAGTTGTAACTTGCTGTGGCAAGTCCGTTAAACGTTACACGCAACTGCGATGTCATTTTAATTCCTGTAACCGACGCTTTAAAATAGTATTGATCATTATCTGTTTGGGCGTTTCCGCTATTCGGATTTGTAAACTTAACTGTTGGTGTGTCGTTTTTATATTTTTTCTCAATATTGGCCGTTTTAGTATCTGTCCCCGCTAAATTAGTTCCTGAAATGGAAATAATATTTGACCCATTTCTCAGGGTAATTTCACTTTGAAATTTATCAGTATTAGAGTTGTAGGTGAACTGCGTGGAAGGCTGGCCGTTAACACTATAGTTTATTCCTCCCCTATTATCAACGCCCTGAACCTCAGCAATTATAATATACCGTTCATTATAAGTGCTATTGTATCCTTGTGATGGATTGCTTATGGTAACTTTTGGCGCTAACTGAACAGGAACAATTGGGTCTGGTTTAAGCGGGCTAGTTGGAATTCCTCCAGATGGTGTTGAGCTAGATTCTGTAGCGGGTCTCGTTTCAGCCTTTTCTCCTCCACCAAAATTAAATCTCAAGCCTAAGCCTATAAAATGCTGAACATCATATGGGTAAAAACCCGTTCTTGTTTCAAATGGATTACCATCCAAATTAGAATGGAAAGGAAACGTCATTTTGTGCTCAAACAAAACTGAAGTTGCTGGCCAAACTTGATAGCCAATTCCATAACCAAGAGTTGGTACAAAATATGATTTCCATTCAGTACTGCCGTATGCATGAGATTCATAGTTGTAGTCTCTAGTAGAACTTGATGTGTAAGCGTACTGATTACCAAACTCATCTAATTGATCAATATCAACCTTGTAATAATAAGCCCCTATCCCTAAAAACCCTTGTAATATTATTTTGGTGCGTTCTCTTAATCGATTTGCAGACAGCACCAGCTCCAATGAATGCTCAGTACCTTTAACCCGGTAATTGTGATACATGTCAATGCCTGAATAATTTAATGCCGGGCTATAAGAACCATTAAGTGCCGGGTTTAGGCTCGCGGTTGATGAAAGAGATTGGCTTGCGCCATGGGTTGTAGAACCCAGAATTCTACCTTGTAAATCCCACCGAAAAATACTGTAACGTTTATAATATATTGTATGACCTAAAAAAATGCCTCCGCCATTACCGCCTTTTGATTTTACATCCCCACAAATATAAGTTCCTCCGAGGTTTACGCCAAAACTCCAATTGCCATAATCACTAGTTGCTGAATTCTGTGCATAACTTGAAAAACCACTAACACAGATCAAGAAAGCAAGTAGTAAGTATTGTTTTGTTCTTATCATATATTTCTTCTTAAATAGAATCTGCAATCCTTACTAACACAATTATTAGTATTGACCCTCCAGACATAGTAACCATATTCAAATACCATTCCATATTATTTCAATCCCTAATAAATATGAATGCAAGCATCTCTTTTCGATGATGCTATTTTTAATGATTACTAACCCCAAATATATTAACTCCTGAGTTTTATTGCAGTTTTTGTTTTACTTTGAAGCAGAAAAGCAAAACTATGGCAGAATTTACTTACGAATTTCTAAAGTCTTTACCTAAAGCAGAGTTACATTGCCATTTAGATGGCTCTGTTCGTGTTCAAACAATTTTAGACCTCGCTAAAAAGCATAAGGTTAAACTACCAAAAAAAAATTATACTGAACTAAAGTCTTATTTAGAAGTTGGTCATGACTGTAAAAACCTCCTTGACTATTTAAAGGCATTTCCCATTACCAACTCCGTATTGCAAACAACTGATGCCCTTTCAAGAGCCGCATTCGAATTAAGCGAAGATGCAGCCGAAGAAAATATTCGTGTTTTAGAAATTCGGTTTTCTCCACTCTTACACACCGAAAAAAATTTAACTCTCAGCGAAATTGTAGAGGCTGTTATTGAAGGCAAATCAAAAGCCGAGAAACAGTATAACATTAAAGTTGGATTAATTCTATGCGGAATTAGAAGTATGTCTCCTGAGCTTTCAATGGATTTAGCGGAAGTTGCTATTAATTATAAAAACAAAGGAGTGGTAGCCTATGACCTTGCTGGACCAGAAGAAAACCATCCAGCAAAAGACCATAAAGAAGCATTCTTCAAAATAATTAATAACAATATTAATACTACTGTTCATGCGGGAGAAGCTTACGGTCCGGAATCTATTCATCAAGCGATTCACTATACCCGAGCAAATAGAATTGGCCACGGTACCAGATTACATGAAGATCCTGAATTACTACATTTCGTAAACGACCATCGTATTCCGCTAGAAATGTGCGTAAATTGTAATGTACAAACAAAAACAGTAGTCTCTCTTGAGGACCATCCAATAAAAGATTACTTAGATCAAGGTATTCGAGTAACAATAAATACGGACAACCGTTTAATTTCTAAAACGACACTTACAAACGAATACAAGACCGTTTGTGACACTTTCAAATTAACAAACAAAGAGCTTAAAAAGATAATCTTAAACGGATTTAAATCTATTTTTTTACCATATATAGAGTGTAAAAAAGTATATGAGAGCGCTGAAAAAGAATTGGCAGAACTTGGATTATAGATCTCCCGACATTCAACCCGAGAAATTTTATCTGACGCGTTGCTTAATCTTATCGTTAGTAATCTCTTCTCTATTCTCTTGCAAAGACAACGTAAAAACCTACTTGTTTTTATCTCACACCCGAACTGATTCCAACCCTAAAATTGATTCAATTGCAGAAAAAATCGACTATTCTAAGTTCGACATGCTGTGGCTTGGAGGTGACCTTGCTTGGTATACATCAGCAGATGATGCGACGATGGAGTATGTAGATAATATTTTTGACTTATCGAACGAAAACACATTATGGGCTATTGGTAACCACGATTGTTTTTCAGCGGAAAGAATTCAACGCTTTACGAAACGCCCTAACTCTTATGGTTATTTCAAAAATGGAATAACATATCTGGTGCTTAATACGCAAGATAGTGCTAGTAATATTAATGCCGAACAATTAGAATTACTAACCAAGATAACTGATACAATAAAGTATTCGTCACATTTAATACTGTTGCATCATAAATTAATTTGGATGTACGGGAATCCTGATTTAGAAGTGCTAGTTGATAGTGTTTCAAATGTTTCGTTAGGAACAAGTTCGCATAGCCTTAATCCAAACAATTTTTATCAAGAAGCATATCCAAAACTGATCGACATAGCAAACAAAGGGATAACAGTTCTTTGTATAGGTGGTGATATTGGAATTAAAACAAATGAATTTGAACACACCACCATAGAAGGAATTACCTTTTTGGCATCAGGTATAAATTTAGGAGATAAAAACAACCAAGTATTATTGTTCGAACACGATATAAAATCTAGAACATTAACCTGGAAATACCGATTGATTAATTCAATTTTAGATTAATAAAATAATGCTTCAATGGCTATTTTTTTAACCCCGGTACTTTCGGTTCCGTTCAGGTCAATTTTAGAGCTTTTGTCTAAAATAAATTCGTTTTTAACCTCCTTAAATTCAATACTTTTTGCAACAATTGACGCTGGACCAAATTCTGGTTTCTTTTGGTAAATTGCAAAACCGTATTTACATTTTTCAAAATTAACATTCTCTATTTTTCCTGTTGACAAATCTTTTGCGCTTACGCCTATTGCGGCACCTTCAATACTCGAGTTAACTGCCTCTACTGAAGAGTTTTCGCCTATACTAATTCCTTTATCTCCAATCCCTGTCATAATACAGTTTTCAACATAAATATCGCTCCCTGAAAAGTCTATCGCATCATTACCAATATTCTCGTAAGACGAATTCAATACTTTACCGACACAAAAGTCTCCGTCAAACGCGTCACTAAATACATTCTTAAACAGTGAAGTGTCAACTACAAAAGATGATCGAATGATATTCAAGGCATCTTCACATTGGTTAGAAATAAAAGAACAATTAGAAACCGATACATCCGATTCATAAAAAGTAACTGAGCCTGTCAATATCCAACCCTTATAATTTAACGTGTTCATATTTGAAAAATCAACATTTTCCAATCGTGATTCTTTATTCGCTTGAAGAACTGTAAATCCGTTTGCACTGCTATCACTTGAAATGATTTTAATTCTTTTTTCCTTTGTGCCCATTGCATAAACAGGAGAATAGCTTATTATTTTTGCTCCGTTAATCATGTCTAGAACAGTACCTGCTTCTATATGGAATTCATACCCTTTTGGAATGATGATGTTAGCTGAAAGAGAATATTCTCCCGTTGGAATAACAATTTTATCTCCTTGAACGTTGCAAAGTTGGTTTAATCCTATTTCGAGAACTTCTTGCATCGGTGAATAAAATTTTGGTGCTGATTGTGGTATAATATCCGAGCAGAATATTGAATCAATTCCCTCAGTGGTGTAATAAATTTTATCCCCTTTATTCTCGTTCATGTATGTCGACCAGCTTGGAGTATCTAACTCTTTATAGGCCTGCAAAATGAGTTTAGATCCCTTTGGATTTCTGTCATCGCCAATTCCCAAAATTGTAATGTTCCGGTAATGAACATTTAGCAGGTCGTAATGTCCTTCTGCTGAGCGATAGGCAACTATTGATACATTGTTAACCGGAATCGCTACTTCTACCGATTGTTTAATCTCCATGCTTTGGAAAGGAAAATTCATATAAGCATTTCGATAATTTTTTAATTCACACCTTTTTTTAATTTTAGTAAGGTTTGCAGCTAAAAGGCCCTGGTCATATTGGTAATCGGCTCTTTCGGAACCAATCAATTCCTGATACTCTAATAATTTATTCGAAATTTCTATCTGCAACTTATCAAGATAATCAATTGAAAAATACTCTTCTAAATAATAAAAGTATCTGTCTACAAATATAGAATCCTTAAAAGGTTCAATAGAAAAATTACCATTTAGAAATGGGCTCTCTCCTTTTTCATTGATATATCCTAAAAATGGTCGGTCATCCCAATAATCTTGCTTTTTACCCATATAACCATCAAAACCAATTGGCTCTAGTTTACCTGTTACGCCATTATAATACCATCTTTGATTGTGGTAATACCAACCGTGATAGCTTTTGGTTATGTCTTTAATTGCCAGAAACTTCGCTAAACGATCAACATCATAAATATCAGACGTTTTGGCCTTCATAAATTGCTCTTGATATAAAAGATTTCTAGCAATGTTGTATTGTTTATTAAGCGTTGGCCTACTATGTGTTTTCTTTTCACTAAATACATCAACCGATGCAGATCTAGCAAATTCCACACCGCCAACTGTTTTCCCTTGATTTATTACTCTAGACTGCCATAGCGGGTCTTCATTAAACTTTACTATTGGCCCTTCTCTTCGTTTTTGTCTTTCTAATAACAGTTTTGTGAAGTGCTCTTCGAGAGCAAAAACACCCTTGCTAACTCCATTAATCGATAAATCACAAAACTCATATCTTGTAGTTAATATATCTTCTTTTTCCAAAAACTTATGATAAACCCATTCACTAAGGTCTCCTCTAGTTTCTGGCGCCTGAAAAGAAAATTCCTTCATCCCTAGCACGTAGTCTTCGCTTTTTACTTTGACTCTTAAAGACCATTTATTATCTTTAAGGTGGTCTGGCCAATCACCTTTAAGTCGAACCTTAACAGGAATTCTTTCTCCTTCAAAAATCAAATCTGCCTTTACCCAGCTTAACAAATCAGAAGTAAGAACTTTATTTTTTATTGCCTGCGCTCTATCATTCTCGAGACTTTTAATCCCCTCGTTTGAAATTTCAAGGGAAAATGATAGTGAATTAATTTTTTCTTCTTCTTTTTTCTCTGACACATTGCATCCTAAAACGAAAAATGCAGCAATAATAATTGGTGAAATTCTAAGCATCGTTAATAACAGTTAAGCGTTCAAAAGTAATATTTCTAACCCCCGAATCTAATCGAACTTTCGTCAACTTTGTTTTATGTCGGAACAGCCACCATCAAAAAAACGATTTAAAAAATTTATCTTCTTTTTTTGGTTGTCAGTTTTAGGGCCAGGAATAGGAATTACGGTCATTATGTTTTTGGCTGCCAATAATTATCTGGGAACATTACCCACGTTTGAAGAATTAGAGAGTCCGAATAGCAACTTAGCTACAGAGATTTATTCCTCTGATGGCAAAATTTTAGGAAAGTATTTTAAAGAAAATAGAACCAATATTATTTATGATGACTTATCCCCGCACCTTGTCAACGCGCTTGTAGCGACCGAAGACGAAAGATTTTATTCTCATTCTGGTGTTGATTTTAAAGGTCTTGTGCGAGCAGTTTTGTACGTGGGGACTAAAGGAGGGGCAAGCACTGTTACCCAGCAGTTATCGAAAATGCTCTTTACCAAAAAGCCTGCGCACAAACTCGAAAGAATAAAACAGAAAATGAAAGAATGGGTAATTGCAGGCAGACTAGAAAGGCAATATACCAAAAACGAAATTATTGCCTTGTATTTCAACAAATTAGACTTTGTAAATAATGCGGTTGGAATAAAGTCAGCATCGTATGTTTATTTTGGCATGAATCCAAATATGTTGCAAATCGAGCAAGCTGCGTTATTGGTTGGAATGGCGAAAAATCCCTCACTATTTAATCCTATAAGAAGGCCTGATACTGCGTTACACAGAAGAAATGTTGTGTTATACCAAATGAGAAAAAATGATTTTATTTCCACAATCGAGTATGATTCATTAACTCAAATTCCATTGGGGCTAGAGTATAATGTTGTTGATCACAAAGAAGGACTAGCCCCCTATTTTAGAGAAATTCTCCGTTCTCAGGTAAAAAATGTTTTTAGTGAAAAAAATGATTTGGGCAATTATAAACACCATAAGCCAGGTGAGCCAAAGGAGCCTTATAATATCTACAAAGACGGATTAAAAATCTATACAACCATTGATTCTCGATTACAGAAATATGCAGAACAAGCGATTACTACACATCTAAAAACCGAATTACAAGACGATCTTTTTAGAGACTTAAAAAAACGTAGTAAAAAGAAGTATCCTTTTGACTGGCGAGTTACTGAAGAGCAAGTAACCGATATTCTTAATAGGGCCATGAAAAAAACACAGCGTTACCGAATTCTAACAGGAAAAGAATGTACAAATTGCGGAAGAAGGGGGAAGTTCATTACTAGGTCGGTTAAAAAAAATGGTGCTGAAGTGTTTATTTGCTCTGCTGATGACTGCTTGTATGAAAAACATGCGATACCCGAGGATTCAATATACATAATGTTCAACACGCCAGACACGATGAGAGTATTTACCTGGGGCGGAGAAAGAGATACTATAATGACACCAATGGATAGCATCCGTTATTACAAAAGCTTTCTGCAAGCGGGTCTGATGTCAATGGATCCGAACACTGGATTTATAAAAGCCTGGGTAGGCGGCATAGATTACCACCACTTTAAATACGACCACGTAAAACAAGGAAAACGGCAAGTGGGCTCAACTTTTAAGCCGTTTGTTTATTCTTTAGCAATTCAAAATGGTTTATCTCCCTGCTATGAGGTACCGAATGTCCCAGTTATCTTTCAAAAAGATAAATGGGGAATGGAAGACGATTGGTCCCCAAAAAATTCGGATGGTTTATATGGTTGCAATGTTTCTCTTAAATATGGGTTGGCTAATTCTATGAATACTGTTACCGCGTGGGTTTTAAGCCAGTATGGGTCTGATGCTCCCCAAAACGTAATACGTCTAGCTCGAAAAATGGGAATTACTAGCTACCTTCCCCCTGTTCCTTCGATTTGCTTGGGTGTAGCCGATTTATCACTATTCGAAATGGTTGGTGCAAATTCTACATTCGTAAATAAAGGCGTTTGGACGGAGCCCATTTTCATCACTCGAATTGAAGACAAAAATGGAAATGTAATTCAAGATTTTATACCCGAAACACGGGAGGCAATGAGCGAAGAAACAGCATACGTTATGCTTAACTTAATGAAAGGAGTTGTTGACGGTGTTTATAGCCAGTGCATGGGAGATAAAATGAAGGCAAATCGTGACAAAAATGGAAGGGGTTCTGTGATGTATCGACCTGGAACAGGTATGAGAATTAGAGGGCGAAAAACAGAACAAAGACCTTATGCAGGAATAAAATACCCAATGGCGGGTAAAACTGGCACAACACAAAACAACTCAGATGGTTGGTTTATGGGGTTAACTCCAGATTTAGTGACCGGCGTTTGGGTTGGTGCAGAAGATAGGGGTGTTCGTTTTTCAAGAACAACACTTGGCCAAGGTGCAAATACAGCGCTCCCAATATATGGTTATTATATGAACGATGCGTACGAAGATGAAGACATTTTAATTTCAAAAAAGGACTTTGAAAAACCCAAGAAACCATTATCCATAGAATTGAATTGTACTCGCTATAAATATTCTAATAGCAATACTAACTCTCGTTCGGGAGGAGATGTTAACTTTGGCGATGATGATTTTTAAATGCACCTCGAATGAACAAAGTTGTAGCAAATAGCAATAAAGCTATTGAAGGTATCAAAGATGGAATGACATTAATGTTGGGCGGTTTTGGTCTATGTGGCATCCCCGAAAACTGCATCGGTTCACTAGTAAAAAAAAGAATAACCAATTTAACTTGTATTTCGAACAATGCTGGCGTTGATGATTTCGGGCTCGGGTTATTATTACAGCAGCGGCAAATTAAAAAAATGATTTCCTCATACGTTGGAGAAAACGATGAGTTTGAACGACAAATGCTTAATGGAGAATTGGAGGTTGATTTAATTCCTCAGGGATCTTTAGCCGAAAGATGCAGAGCTGGTGGTGCAGGAATTCCTGCCTTTTTTACCCCTGCAGGATTTGGAACTGAAGTTGCAGAAGGAAAAGAGATTAGAGAGTTTAACGGAAAGCCGCATATACTTGAGTCTGCTTTAACGGCTGATTTTGCAATTGTAAAGGCTTGGAAAGGAGATCCGTTTGGTAACTTAATTTTTAAGGGAACGGCTAGAAATTTTAATCCTGTAATGGCAATGGCAGGAAAAATAACCATTGCAGAGGTTGAAGAATTAGTTGAACCTGGAGAACTTGACCCAAATCAAATTCATACCCCTGGCATATTTGTTCAGCGAATATTTCAAGGGGTTGATTATGAAAAAAGAATTGAGCAGAGAACCGTTCGTTCAAAAAACTAAATATCAAAATTTAGGTATGTTAGATAAAGTAGGTATTGTAAAAAGGATAGCGCAAGAGTTGCAAGATGGTTGGTACGTAAATTTAGGAATAGGAATCCCTACACTTGTCGCCAACTATATTCCTCAAGGAATTAGCGTTGAATTTCAATCTGAAAATGGACTTTTAGGCATGGGGGCATTTCCATATGATGGGGAGGAAGATGCTGATTTGATAAATGCAGGTAAGCAAACCGTTACACTTCTTCCAGGAGCCACATTATTTGATTCTGCTACAAGTTTTGCAATGATTAGGGGTCAGCACGTTCAACTAACTGTTCTAGGAGCAATGGAAGTCGCTGAAAATGGCGACATTGCTAACTGGAAAATTCCTGGAAGAATGGTTAAAGGTATGGGTGGTGCTATGGATTTGGTTGCCTCTGCTGAAAATATTATTGTAGCAATGATGCACACTAATAAAAAAGGTGAATCAAAAATACTTAGCAACTGTACTTTACCATTAACTGGTGTTGCTTGCGTAAAAAAAGTAGTAACCAATCTTGCTGTTATGGAAATAAAAGATGGGGCATTCCATCTAATTGAAAGAGCTCCAGGGGTTTCTGTGGAAGAAATTCAAAATGCAACGGAAGGAACCTTAATTGTTGAAGGAGAAATTCCTGAAATGCAATTGGATTAATCTATAAAAACAGCTCCGCTTAGGCCATCTTTAAAATTAAACGATGGCATTTTCGCAAGAAATGATACATACAATCAGAATTGAACATGCGATCAAAAAACGAATCATTCATGCCGGCATATGCCAACAATACCAAAACGCACAATAAGCAATACTGATTAAAAAAAGCACCTTGTTTGTCAAAACACTAACAAAAGTAATTTTCTCGTTAAACTATTCTACAACTAAATTCTTTTGTTTAGATGCTTGTACTGCTTTTATGTCTGCCAATTCTCCTTTAGGAATGGCATTAATCAACCCTTTTGTGTAATCTGATTGCGGATTGTTGTATATTTCATCGGCATCACCCATCTCTTCGATTTTCCCTTGATTCATGACAATCATTCTGTCGGCCATAAACTTGACAACTGATAAATCGTGTGAAATAAAAATGTAAGTAAAATTAAATTCATCTCGAAGCTCATTCAGTAAATTAAGTACTTGGGCTTGAACTGAAACATCAAGTGCAGAAACTGACTCATCGCAAATAATAAACTGTGGGTTTAGTGCTAAAGCTCGGGCAATACAAATTCTTTGTCTTTGCCCTCCGGAAAACTCATGAGGATAGCGATAGAAATGTTCTTTCCCCATATTTACTCTTACCAACAACTCAACAACGCGATTCATTTGTTCTTCTTCTGAACTTAATATATTATGAACTCGCATTGGCTCCATAATAGCTTCGCCAACTGTTAAGCGCGGGTTTAAGGAAGAATATGGGTCTTGAAAAACAATCTGCATATCTTTACGGTAATTCCTCAACTCCTTAGAAGAAAGAGTACCTAAGTCTATTCCGTTATAAATAATCTGACCTCCATTATTGTTAACTAATCTTAGAATTGTTCTCCCTAAAGTTGTCTTTCCGCAACCAGATTCCCCAACCAATCCTAGCGTTTCCCCAGGATAAACATCAAACGTTACATCGTCAACAGCTTTAACAACCTTAGTTACATTACCGAAAATATTCTTCTCAAGCGGGAAATATGTTCTTAACCCTTTTACCTTTAAAACGGGCTCATGGGCATACATTGCTTTATGGCGTTTTCTCCGCTCTTCTTTAGAAATTAACAACTTACTTACAACCTGTTCTACTGATTTATCAACTTCTTGAAGGTCGCCTTCAACATCAAACTGCATAAAATCTTTGATAGTAGGTAACCAATGTAGTCTTTTATTCATAGGTGGTCGGCATGCCAATAAGCCTTTTGTATATGGGTGCCTAGGGCTCGAGAAAACATCCCAAACACTTCCTTGCTCAACAATTTTACCCTTATACATTACAACGACCTTGTCTGCTAACTCTGCAATAACACCAAGATCATGCGTGATAAACAAAATCCCCATGTCTTGTTCCCTCTGCAGTTGGTTCATTAGGTGCAAAATTGTGTTTTGTACCGTAACGTCAAGAGCTGTTGTTGGTTCATCAGCAATTAGAATTTTTGGCTGACAAGACATCGCCATTGCAATCATTACCCTTTGCTTCTGTCCTCCCGATATTTGATGAGGATATGCATCAAACATTGCTTCTGGTCTTGGCAATTCAACTTGTTTAAATAAAGCTATAGTTTTTTTCTTCGCTTCATTTTTCGATACCTTTTGATGCAAAATAATTGCTTCTGCAACTTGGTTTCCACATGTGTAGACTGGGTTAAGTGAAGTCATTGGCTCCTGAAAAATCATAGCAATATCGTTGCCGCGAAGACCTCTCATCTCTACTTCAGAAGCTTTAGTTAGATCTATTTTCTCCCCGTTTTCTTTATGAAAAATGATCTCGCCTCCTGTAATTCTGCCTGGTGGATCTGGAATTAATCGCATAACAGACAACGAAGTAACAGATTTCCCCGAGCCAGACTCGCCAACAACACCAATTGTTTCTCCTCTATTTAGCGTAAAGCTAATATTGTTAACGGCCTTTACAACCTCGTCTTCCGTTTGAAATTCGGTGACAAGATTCTTAACTTCTAATAAAATATTTTGATCTTTCAACGTTCCTGGCCTCTAGTGGAAAGTAAAAATATATCATATCTCTTTACAAAACAACTAATAACTGACATTTAGATTATTACCCTTTTTTGAGCGATGAAATCACGAACAAAATTGAGTATAAGACTCAAGAAACGCTAACGTTCTCTGGTTTTATCAATGGTAAGTTTTTATACCGTAATAAAAGCTGCGCTACCGTTAATACATCTTTTTCGCAATAGGTTGCGATACGTCTTAAGTCCTTGTCTTGCCAATAAACTCTCCAAACATCGCTTCCATCAATATCATCTTTTGGAGTTGGGATGTCAAAAATTGCACAAAGTAAATTTAATGCCGTATAGCGTTTATAATCTCCAAATTTCCATAACTCCATAGTGTCGAGGTGAGCAATTTCCCATGGTTTTTTCCCCGAAATGTCTAGTGTTTTAGGTAGTTTAATTCCGTTAACTAACATTCTACGGCAGATATAAGGAAAGTCAAATTCTTTAGAATTGTGCCCGCAAAGAATATCATCTGCGTTATTGTAATGTGTATTTAAAAGTATTGCAAATTCTTCGAGAAGCTTCTTTTCGTCATCTCCGTAAAATGACTTTAACCTAAACTCAAGGTTTTTCTCTTCACCATGAACCATGCCCACAGAGATGCAAACTATTTTACCGAACTCTGAATAGATTCCTGCTCTATTATAAATTTCTTCAACAGTTTGCGGCACCTCATCTCTTTGAGTTAGCTGTTTAGCTTTTTTATCCCATAAACCTGACATCCTTTCAGACAAGTCTTTATACCTAGATTGCTGCGGAACAGTTTCTATGTCCAAAAAAAGGACTTTATCTAATTTAAGGTTGTTTAGCATATTACTTTATCATTACGCCAGGTTTATTTATAATAGGTATATTAATTAAATGGTCGTTTTGAACACTTTCTGCGAGAAATACAAACT
The DNA here is from genome assembly GCA_905480125.1 of uncultured Flavobacteriales bacterium. Taxonomy (GTDB): domain Bacteria; phylum Bacteroidota; class Bacteroidia; order Flavobacteriales_G; family NORP312; genus NORP312. The sequence continues at coordinate 17,241 of CAJQPE010000002.1, forward strand.
TCTTATCATACATCACAGAATTGTTATAAAAACTTAGCCAATACTCATTATTCAAACCAAAAAGCTCTTCTTGAATTGGCTCAATTTTTTTAAATGAATTTGCCGCTATTTTGTCTAAAAAATGTCTAAGTACAGATGTTTTTACTTCTTCTCCCTCTTTCTTTCCATAACCTTTTGACGTAACCAAAACACCTTCAATTTCTTGATTTTTCAAGTTAATTATATAAACACTCCATTCCGACTCTTTAAGATTATTTTGTTCCCTTACAATAGCAAGCGCAACGTTTTCAACTTTTGGTATTATAATATCTTCTTTCACTCTTTGATCATATCTAACGCAGCATCAATATAATAGAAAACATCAGCAGAATGTTTAGCTCCGTCTTTTTTAATTCTATTGTGCCCCAAGCGAACGATTACCAGGTCTTTTTCGGGAATAATTATGGTATATTGCCCGTTAATGCCTCTTGCGTAGAATATGTCGTTTCCTTTGTGATTCATCAGCCACCAAGCATAGCCATAGTGATCAGTGTTCTTGCCAAAACGATCTGGAATGTTTATTGATTTAGCTGCATCAATCACATAGTTAGAATCCAAAATTTGTTGACCATTCCAACTTCCTTTTTGAAGCATCAATTGTCCTACTCTTGCAAAATCTTTTGCGTTAGAAAAAACACAGCAATAGGCCTTTTCATGCCCATCATGTTTATCTAAGCTCCATAATGCATCTTTCTCTGCGCCGGTTGGTTTCCAAATCTTTTCTGAAAAATATTCTGAGGGGGTTTTTCCTGTTGCCTCTTTTAAAATTAAACCTAATAATAGATTGTTTCCTCCTTGGTAATGCCATTTTGTTCCTGGTTCATATTCTACATGATGAGCCAATGCAATATCTTTTACATCATTTCCGTAAAGCGCCTTTGCCATAAACCCAAAAGGGTTCATATAGTGTTCTCCGAAATCGATTCCTGAACTCATCGTAAGTAGGTGTTTTATTGTTAGGTTTTTGTCCTTCCCATCATTATAGGTCTCAAGATACTTGCCGACCTTGTCGTCAATACTTGTAATAAATCCTTCTTTGATGGCAATGCCTACTAAAATACTAATATAAGATTTCGCCATCGACCAAGAATTACTCAACGAAGCATCCGAAAATTCATCCCAATATTCTTCGTGCATTAATTTATTTTTGTAAATAACTATAAATGAAACAGGGTTAGTTGCCTCAATTTGCTTTCTTAATTCTGGTTCAATTTCTGACTTATTGTAGCCCTGCGAAAGCTTCCATGGCTGACCAACTCCAGCGTCAATTATTCTATTAGGATAGTTTTCGTGATTTACTATCGAAGGGCCAAGCCTTCCTTTAAAAATAGTATCAGCCAACGTATTATAAAAATGTAGATTACCTGTTGTAAACAAGACAATGTGCTGTATGACAAGAAGGATTAACACCGCTATCCCTATGTTTATAAGTTTACGCATCTACCAATTCTGCTTCAAACAATTCACAAAAATGCTTTTTTAGACTCGTTGTTACGTTGTTTAAATCAACTTTTTGTCCAAGTTCTTTTTCCATTGAAGTAACATGTTTATCATCTATTCCGCAAGGAATAATGTTTTTGAAATAGGATAAGTCTGTGTTTGCATTAAGTGCAAAACCATGCATAGTAACCCAGCGGCTACAGCGAACGCCAATTGCACAAATTTTTCTGGCTTTTAATGGGTTTTCAACATCCAACCAAACACCAGTATAGCCACTATATCGTCCCGACTCAATTCCAAATTCGGCCAAAGTAAGAATAACCATTTCTTCCAAAAATCGCAGATATTTATGAATGTCCGTGAAGAATTTATCTAAATCTAAAATTGGATATCCAACAATTTGGCCTGGCCCATGATAAGTAATATCTCCTCCGCGATTGGTTTTATAAAAAGCAGCGTCAACTGTTTTAAGGCCTTCTTCATCTATTAAAAGATTATCAACTGAACCACTTTTTCCTAAGGTAAATACATTTGGGTGTTCACAAAACAGCAGTGTGCTTGTTGTTTCTTTTTGCAATGCTTGAGGGCTTTTCCGATTCTCTGTTTTTATCTGAACTGCTTCATTACTAAGCCGCTCTTGAAGCTTCCATGCCTTTTTAAAATCTATTAAGCCAAGATTTTTGTAGAGTACTTTTTGCACCGAACAAATTAAATTTTAGATAATTCGTCTTTTAATCCGGTAATTACATCCACTTCTGTTGCGTCAATCTGCTTTAAATGAGCTAGCTCGACTGAAATATGGTCGCCAAAATGAATTAAGTACAAAGTCCTTTCAATTGCAGATAAGCCTTTAGAAAAAACCTCAATGATATTTGTAGTATAATTTCTAATAATACTTTTATTGATGTCCATCCTTTTTTTAGACCGGTAAAAATCTGTTTCGTTTCTAAAAATAATAACTGCAAGATTGTCGTTTCCCCCTGCCCAACCAACAAGTTCATTGTGGTTCATTTCTGGAATAGCGTGGTGCCAGCATAACATTTTTGAATTCTCATTAAGTTGCTGTCTAAATCGAACTCCTACGCCTTCAAAACTAGCATCGGTATATATTACTGGAATCGTATCTTTTAAACACCCTGCAACGTACTTGGCCTGCTGCCGTATCTCACTATCGCTAGAATTAATTGATTTAATCGTATGCTCAATTCCTTCTTCGAATACATTAGAAACTAAATTATATTGGTTCAATACAAAAAGCAATTGAGGGAATGCTAAACCAAATGCTGCCCGAGGAGGAAGACCCCCCGGGATAATTATATAATTATATCCTTTCTCTTTCGCTATTTTTTCTATCGCTCCACCAGAAGTTACGCAAGCTATTTCTGCCCCGTTTTTCTCTGCTGCTTCCAGCGCGTAAAGCGTTTCTTCTGTGTTTCCGGAATAAGAGCTTGCTATAAAAAGGGTGTTCTCATCTACAAACTGAGGAATGGAATAATCCTTATTAACAATAATCGGAACTTTAATCTCTTGGGCCACCAATTGACCAACTATTGTTCCTCCAATGCCGGACCCACCGAGACCAGAAATCACAACATTAGCTATTTTTTTGTTCGTAGAAGAAAACTTTATTTGCCTCCCTATTTCAAGGGATTTTGTTAAGTGTTTGGTAAAATCTTCTACTAAATCTATCATTGCCTAATGTGTTGTTAATTAACAAATATAAAAAAGGTTTTAAAGGCAAAGTCATCATATGGCCGTGTTAATTATCTTCGCACAAAATTTCACAGAAATGAGTCAGCAATTAAGCGAGCAAGAATTAGTTAGAAGACAGTCGCTAACTAAATTAAGAGATTTGGGAATTAATCCATATCCCCAAGCTTTATATCCTGTAACAACTCGTTCATCAGAGGTTAAAAAAAATTTCGAAGAAGGGAAAAAAGTGATGATAGCTGGCAGGCTAATGTCTAGAAGAAATCAAGGGAAGGCTTCTTTCGCAGAACTGCAAGATAGCGAAGGTAGAATTCAGGTCTATTTTAATAGAGACGAAATATGCATAAGTGATGACAAAATGATGTATAATGATGTCTACAAAAAACTATTGGACATCGGAGATTTTATTGGTGTTGAAGGAGAGCTATTTAAGACGCAAGTTGGTCAGATTAGTGTTAGGGTAAAAAATTTTTCATTGTTAAGCAAGTCTTTAAAACCCCTTCCATTGCCAAAGACTGATGCTGAAGGAAATGTTCATGATGCCTTCACCGATCCTGAAATGAGATACAGGCAGCGTTATGCTGATTTAGTTGTAAACCCACACGTTAAAGAGGTGTTCGTTAAACGCGCCAAATTAATGCATGCAATGCGTTCTTTCTTTATAGATAGAGGGTATTACGAAGTAGAAACGCCTATTTTGCAGCCGATACCGGGCGGTGCTGCGGCTCGTCCTTTTGTTACACATCATAACTCGTTAGATGTACCGATGTACTTGCGAATTGCATGTGAACTTTATTTAAAAAAGACGCTAATTGGTGGTTTTGAAGGTGTATTCGAGTTTGCAAAAACTTTCCGTAATGAGGGAATGGATAGAACGCATAATCCAGAATTTTCGATGATGGAAATTTACGTGGCCTATAAGGACTATAATTGGATGATGGAGTTTGCTGAAAATTTACTAGAACATTGTGCAATTGCGGTAAATGGAACTACAAAAGCTGAATTTGGAGGACACAACATTAATTTCAAAGCACCCTACAAAAAAGTTACGATGCGCCAAGCGATTATCGATTTCACGGGGTTAGATATCAAAAACAAAACAGAAGCGGAACTTACTTCATGGTGCACTGCAAATGGTATTGAGGTGAATAGCACTATGGGTAAAGGGAAATTAATCGATGAAATTTTTGGAGAAAAGTGCGAAAGCAATTACATAGACCCCACATTTATTATCGACTACCCAAAAGAAATGTCACCGCTTTGCAAGGAACACAGGGATGATCCTAGCTTAACGGAGCGCTTTGAGTTAATGATTTGCGGCAAAGAATTGGCTAACGCCTATACAGAGTTAAATGACCCAATAGACCAAAAAGAGCGTTTCGAAGAGCAGCTTAAACTTGCTGCCAAAGGGGATGACGAAGCTGGGGAGTTTATTGATTATGACTTTTTAAGAGCTTTAGAATATGGCATGCCGCCAACATCTGGCATGGGAGTTGGAATTGATAGATTAATCATGTTTTTAACTGGTAATGAAAGCATACAAGAAGTTGTTCTTTTCCCTCAAATGAAACCAGAGGCAAAAGCGCAAAAAACGGTTGAGTTAAAAGATAACGAAAAAGCCATTTTTGATATTCTAAGTAAAACGGGCTCAATGGAACTCAATACTCTTAAAGAGCAAGCAGGCCTTAGCAACAAAGGGTGGGATAAAGGAATGAAAAGTTTGAGTAAACATGGTTTGACTTCTGTAATTAAAGGTGATGATGGCAGCTTGACCGTTATGGTTGTGGAGTAGGTCTTCTCTTACCGGATTTAATTAGTTAAGTGTTCCTTTTTCCATTTTTGGCGTTATGTAGTTAGTAATCAATAAAATCGTTTAACTAAATTCAAGAGACTATGAAACGCATATACACAACACTTTTAATCTTAATAACATCCGTATGCTCTGGGCAAGCAATGTTTCTTTCCATTAATCTTTCTGGACAAGACACGTGTAATGATGTGCCACAAAATTGTGATTCTCTTTTTGCTACCTTTGCTTCTAAAAAAGGTGGTATCATAACTAAAAAGGAGTTGAGCCTTGGAAAAGGGTTAGCGATTAAATCTGTAGCGGCGATTTGTAAAGGGCAGGTACTTTCGTATAATATTTCCCTGAATGGAAATGAAGTCATTAACCATGGCCCTTATCTTACTGAGCAAGCCAAAAAACTACTTAGTTATGCTAAGCCTGGAGACGACTTATCTTTTGAGTTTATCAAAGTTAAAGAGCCATACGGCTACGTCAGAAATCTTGGGGCCATATCATTTACTGTGAAATAAACACTAAAGGCTTGGAATGAATCGTTAGGTCTCGTTGAGCTTAAAGAGCAAGCAGAAAAAGTCACAAAGCTTGGCCAAGTTGGAAACAGGGGATGATGGACTAATTGTTAGTATTATTTAATCACTCGTTTTGCTTCGCCTTTCTTTTTTGACGGTTATTATGCCAATCATTAAAATTAATTTGGTTTATCGCAATTATTGGTATTAGAGCAATCCAAACGAAAAATACAAACCCAAGATCTAATCCAAAATAAAAAAGAATTACCACAACAATTAACATAATGACAATTGCTATAAGAGCTAGTCCTAAACAGCCCAACATTTTTGGAAATAAGAAGCCCGCATAGGTATCGAAATACTCATGCTCCCTCTTAAGATAGGGACTTTTGCTTGCTGCTCTCGCTTTTTTTCTTGCGGCGCTTCTGTATGCTGTATCTTCGTATCTTTCTCTACCTGATGCTTTGTTTGGACTGGGACTAGCGGAAGTTAAATCATAACGCCTTCTAATTTCAGGGTCTTTTAAAATTTCGTATGCTTCTGTAATTACAATAAATTTTTCTTCGGCTTTAGCTATTTTACTAATATCGGGATGATATCTTTTCGCAAGTACTCGATATGAATCTTTGATTTCTTGTTGAGTCGCTGTATGGGTTAGTCCTAATATTTCGTATAAATTGTACATCTGAGAAGCGAAATACAATACTATGAAACGTTTAGCACTTCTCTGCCTCAGTTATAATCTTATCACCGTCGTAAAAGAACTTCCTTTATTAAAAAACGATTAAGTACCGATAAGCGAATATTGGGTTTAAGCTTTTAAGCCGGAGAAACAAAATGATACTTAATTTAGATTGATAAGTTATTTATCAGCCAGCAACCGTTCAATAAAACTAGTCGTTTGTTCTACGTACATTTTGTAATAAGGGCCCGTTCCTGGCCCATAGAAGCCCGTATGGATTTTTCGAATGGCCCCCTCCCTGTCAATAAACAAAGTCGTAGGAAAGGACATAACGTGATTAAGTTGTGGTAGTTTCTTTGTCGCACAATTTTTACTTGCACACCCCGCGATAAGGTACTCATGCTCTGTTCCGAAATGCCTTTTCAATTTTTCAACACCAGTTTTGTTTTTTCCAAAATCAGTAGAAGGCTCAAAGCAAATTGAAATAATCTCTAGACCGTCTGAATTATATTTCTCATATAACTCTGCCAATAACTTGGTTTCGTCCATGCAATTTGGGCACCAAGAAGCCATAATTTGAACCAAAACGACTTTGTCAACATACCGATCATCCTTATTAGAAATCAATACATTATCTAAATTTGGAAATGAGAAAACAAACTCTTGAGTGGAATCAATTTGATAAGTTAATTTGTCGGGATCTGCGAGTATTGCGTTATCGTTTCGCTTTGCTATCCATGGCTCCTCCCAATGTTTTCCCGAAAAAAAAGTGCCTGCGATTACTTCGCTATCATCAATCATGGCTTTGAAAAGAAACGCATGGGCGCCATCGAAACAAGACAGCAACATTTTATTTCCGTCAATATTTCCCTCTAAAAAACGATAATCTCCCGTTTCTGTAATGAAAGTTCCCATAACCACGTTTCCGTTTTGTTCAAAAACTCCAATTGCAGGATATGCATCTTTCGTTCCTGGACTAAAGGTAACATCCCATTTGCCAGAAAAATTTTGTGGGGCATCATCAGAAATTTCAAATCTAGTCATCGGAAATTTTCTCCCTTCAAACGGAATTGAATAATTTCCTTTTGCCAAATTATTCCAGCGGCCCGCAATTTGTTCTCCTCGCCTAATAAACCTTAGCTCAGAGTTAAAAATTGGCATTTCCAAAATAGTTGTGTCTCCATCTGTTTTAACTAAATCTATCTGTATTTTCTCTTCGCCGTTTAAGATAAAATACTCATTACTATCTATAATGATTGAAATTGGCAAAACTTCTTCCTTAAACAATAAATCAAAACACCAAAATTCCTTAGTTTGTTCAACAAACTCACCAACAACTTTGTATTCAAACTGGTCTATCTCTCTAACTTTTTGTGTTCCATTTATTTCATACCCCAATCCTGGTTGATAATATAATTCTTGATAATTATTGTTAATTCTATCTTTTACTAGCCGCTGCATATAAACCATCTCGCATTTATCTCCGCTGAAAACATATTGTATTTGCTTCGTTGCTACCTTCTCCGAAAGACTAATGCAGTTAATAATTGTTTTTTCTCCGCTAACAGTCTTTTCAATAGAATATTCGGATTGAAATTTCGGCATATTTATCTCAGCTTCTAGAAAATAGGCGAGTTCTTTTTTCCAGCTAACTTTAACCTTAGAGTTCTTAGAAATCCCATCTTTTGTAATCGTTTTTGCAACGAAAAAATTCCGTTTCGATAATAACTTTATTTCATTTTCAAAAGAAAATATAGGTGTAAACGAAGAATTTTCTGGCCTTAAATTACAAGATACGGCAATACCTACAGAAAATATAAATAATAAATTTCGCATCCTGGTTTAGTTGTTTGCTTAGTAAAAGTATAATATTTAGCCAGATAGATCGTGTTTATATAATGAGATTATTAGCCGCTAATTGCCTATAGGACTTCAAGAATGTTTATCATTAAATGGGAGTTAAGAGTTCTTCGTTTTTAAACGAATAGCTTCAGGTAGTTCTTATTCCCTCCCAATTAGTAAAGGAAATTATTGTAAGGAAATCGTTTAATATGAACCTTTTTTACCTCTTCGTAAAGTAAACTTCTGAGCTCTTCGATATTCTCTTTATTGATTGCAGAAATGAATAAACAGAGGTCATCATTCTTTGTTATCCACATCTTTTTCAAGGCTTCTAAGCTATAGTTCAGGTCTTTGTTTCCTGTAAAGTCAAACTCTGTTTCTTGCTCTTCTTCCGTGTTGAACGTATAGTTGTCAATTTTATTGAAAAGCAATAGCGTTGGTTTATCGACAGAGTCAAGTTCTGCTAAGGTTGATTTTACTACCTCAATCTGTTCCTGAAAATTAGGGTGTGAAATATCAACTACATGAATTAATATGTCTGCTTCCCTCACCTCATCAAGTGTAGATTTAAACGATTCTACTAACTGGTGGGGCAGCTTACGAATAAACCCAACCGTGTCAGACATCAAAAAAGGTAAATTTTGAAGCACCACCTTTCTCACCGTTGTGTCGAGTGTTGCAAACAATTTATCCTCAGCAAAAACTTCCGATTTACTCAGCATGTTCATTATTGTTGATTTTCCAACATTGGTATATCCAACTAATGCCGCACGAACCAATGCGCCTCGGTTTCCCCTTTGAATAGCTTTTTGCTTGTCAATTTTAGCAAGTTTTTCTTTCAGCAGAGCAATCTTTTGCTGAACAATTCTCCTGTCCGTTTCTATTTGGGTTTCCCCTGGCCCCCTTAAGCCTATGCCGCCGCCTTTTTGTCGGTCAAGGTGTGTCCACATCCGGGTTAATCGAGGCAACAGATATTGATATTGAGCCAATTCTACTTGCAGCTTAGCATCATGCGTTCGTGCTCTTGAAGCAAAAATGTCAAGAATTAGATTATTTCGATCTAGGATTTTTCTTTCAAAAATACGTTCAATATTCCGGAGTTGAGAAGGTGATAGTTCATCGTCGAATATAATACAGTCTATTTGGTGTTGTCTAACATATTCTTCAACCTCTTTTATTTTTCCACTTCCTAAAAATGTTTTTGGGTGCGGATGCTCTAGGTTTTGTGTGAAGTACTTCTTCGCAACAGCACCTGCCGTCATAGCTAGAAATTCTAGCTCGTCTAAATATTCTTTTGTTTGAAGTTCTGACTGCCCTTTGGTTACAACACCTACTAATACGGCTGTTTCAGAAACAAATGCTGTGTCTATCATTTCTATCTCCGCAATGTGGTAATATACTCTGTCACTTGAATAATTTCTTCTTCCGACAATATCGCCCCGTATCCAGCCATACTGCCTTTTCCTGTTGTAATGATGTCTATAACTTCTTTGTTGGTGAGTGTTGAGGCCAATAAATCTTTTGCTCCCCCCAGCCCTTTAGTTCCATCATTTCCATGGCAAGCAATACATTTCGCCAAGTAAATTATTCTTCCGTTTGAGGCACTTTCCGTGTTGTTTGTTGGTGAAACTTTTCCTCCGCAAGAAACGAACCCAAGTAATAAAGAAACGAATAGACTTCTTTTTAGCACGGCATCATTACAAAAACGGTTAGTAGAACTATCGCTAAAGAACTTAAATAAAATAATGCAACGGTTTTGTGTTTTTCTGACGCTTCTACTTGCTTCTTTGACTTACTTCTACCTATCGTAATTAGTACTCCGACTATTATCATTAAAAATGCATGTTCTATTGTAAAATAACGAGTAGTGCCGTCAGCAATATTTGAAAAATCTACCCTTGGACTAATATAATACAAAACAAAACCAATCAAAATTTGTGTGTGTATCGTTATCAGTGTAAACAACGAAAGCTTATCGTCAACTTTTTCATATGAAGACTTGTTTAACCAACCTATTAATGATTTTATTCCTGTAGCAATCATTAATGCCAAAATAATCCATCTAAGTGATGAATGAGTATGAATTAATCCTGTTAGCATATCAATTTGTTTTCAACAAATGTATGGAATATTGCCGTTGATGTATTGTCTAATACTCCGATTCTCAAAAACATTACATTTGTTCTCATTTTAGCACTTAATAAATGGCACAAAGACTATTTCTTTCGGTTTTTATAACAATTGTTTCTCTTTCTGTTTCAGCACAAGAAACTTTTCCTGTAAATGGAACACATAACGAAAGCCACACTTATTATTATTTCTCTAATGCAACTGTTCATGTTGATTATGAAACTACTATTGAAAATGCTTCCCTCTTAATTAAAGACGGATATGTTATTGCGGTTGGGGATGGCATTAAAGAGCCTGAAGGAAGTGTAAAAATTGATCTTGACGGAAAACATATTTATCCTTCTTTTATTGACCCGTTTTCCAATTATGGAATGCCAAAACTTGAGAAACGCAAAAAAAAACGAAGTGATGGGCCACAAATTGAAAGCAAAAAATCAGGAGCATATGCTTGGAATCAGGCGTTGAACCCTGAAGTTGATGCTGCAAAAATCTTTAAAACGGATGCAAAGGCTTCAAAAAATTTGCGGGCAAATGGTTTTGGCGCAGTAGTAACTCATCAACAAGATGGAATAATCAGAGGAACCTCAACTAGCGTATTAACAGGTAATGACAACGAAAACAAAATGATGATTGGGGCCTACACCGCTGCAATGTATTCGTTCAAAAAAGGAAATTCAGCACAAGATTATCCTGGTTCATTAATGGGGGCTATTGCCCTTCTTCGTCAAACTTATTACGACTCAGAATGGTACATTGGTTTGCAAAATGAAGAGGAGTACAATCTGGGACTAGATGCGTTCTTAGCAAACCAAACACTGCCCCAAATTTTTGCTGTAACAGATTACTTATCTGCTATTCGGGCTGATAAAATTGGTGATGAATTTGGCGTTCAGTATATCATTAAAGGATCTGGCGATGAATACAAAAACATAGAGTACGTTCAATCTACCAATGCCGCATTTATTCTTCCTTTAACTTTCCCATCAGCCTATGATATTAATGACCCTTATGACGCTCTTGTAATAACAACTGAAGACATGAAACATTGGGAATCTGCCCCAGCCAATCCGGCAATATTCGAACAAAATTCTATCCCGTTCGCTTTTACTGCAGATGGATTAAAGAAAAAAGAAGACTATTTGGTTAATATCCGTAAAGCCATAAAAAATGGCCTTACCGAAGAGTGTGCGCTTAAAGCGATAACATACAACCCTGCTTCATTAATTGGCTTAGAGGGTCAATTAGGAACACTTGAGGTAGGAAGAATTGCTAACTTTTTGATTACTTCAGATAACATTTTTCACGATGATTCTAAAATCTACGAAAACTGGGTAAAAGGAGAACAGTACATTGTAAAAAATATGAACGTAATTGATTTGTCAGGGTCTTACAGTGTAAATATTGACGGCAAAAAATATATGCTAACCGTAACCGAAAGCGCTGGCAAGTTTAAAGGCTCCATCAAACGGGATACGACTAAAATAAAGGCTGCCGTTCTGCTCGATGGTCAGTTAGTCTCTATCCGTTTTGTTGCTAGCGATGAAAAATATCAGGGTCTTGTTTCTCTTTCCGGTAAAGTAAATTTCAAAAGCGGAATTTGGGATGGTAGAGGCCAAGGCCCTAATGGAGAGTGGGTAAAATGGGGGGCGATTAAACAAAAGGAGGTAAAAGATAAAAACGCTAAGTCTAATGGGGAAAGTAATACTGAACAAAATGAAGAGGCAGATTCCCTTGCGGCTTTCAATTCGGAACTTTCTTCTTCGATTTGGTCTCCAAATATGGCTTTTGGTTTCGATTCTGTCCCCAAGCAAAAAACGGTGCTTATCGAAAATGCTACTGTTTGGACTTGTGATACAGGAGGTGTACTAAAAAATGCTTATGTATATCTGCAAAATGGGAAAATTATGGCTGTTGGCTCTGGTAAGCTTAATCTTTCAGTTGAGCCTGTTGATCTGATAAGAATAGATGCCGAGGGAAAACATGTTACACCAGGAATTATTGACGAACACTCGCATATTGCAATTAGCCGTGGTGTTAACGAATGCACCCAAGCTGTTACTGCTGAGGTTAGCATTGCAGATGTAGTTAATTCAGATGATATTAACATCTACCGTCAATTGGCTGGAGGTGTCACTGCTTCTCAATTACTGCATGGCTCATGTAATCCTGTGGGTGGTCAGTCGGCCCTTATCAAATTGCGATGGGGTTCTTCTCCTGAAGAAATGAAAATTAAAAATACTGATGGCTTTATCAAGTTCGCCTTAGGGGAAAACGTAAAACAAAGTAACCATGGAGATGCTAGCGTTGTTCGATTTCCTCAAACAAGAATGGGAGTTGAACAAGTTTATTACGATGCTTTTACTAGAGCTCAAGAATACGAACTAGAATGGTCAGAGTTCTTTCAATATTATGATGGATTGAAAAAAAAAGAAAAGGACTTGGCTGTTCCTCCCAGAAAAAATTTGGAGCTTGATGCTTTAGTTCAAATTATGAATGAAAGACGATTTATTTCATGCCACTCCTATCAGCAATCAGAAATCAATATGCTCATGCATGTTGGGGATTCAATGGGTTTTAGAGTTAATACATTCACTCATATTCTTGAGGGATATAAGGTTGCTGACAAGATGAAAGCGCATGGTGCAGGTGGGTCAACTTTTTCTGATTGGTGGGCTTATAAATACGAAGTAAACGATGCAATCCCATACAATGGTGCTCTTATGCATCAGCAAGGAATAGTCACTGCCTACAATTCAGATGATGCCGAAATGGGTAGAAGACTGAATCAAGAAGCGGCCAAAGCTTTTAAATACGGTGGGGTTAATGCCGAAGATGCACTAAAATTTGTTACTCTTAATCCTGCCATTCTTCTTCATTTAGACGACAGAATGGGCAGTATTTCTGTTGGTAAAGACGCTGATGTTGTTCTTTGGTCAAGTCACCCATTGTCTGTTTATGCAAAAGCGGAGAAAACATTTATTGATGGAATATGTTATTACGATGCTGAAAAAGACTTGGAACTAAGGGCCCGGGAACGGTCCGAAAGAGCTAGGTTAATTGCTAAAATGTTGGAAGCTAAAAAAGATGGTGAGCCAACCCAGAAAGCTGTGAAGAAAGAGCAAAAACTATATCATTGTGATACCGTTGATTCAGAATATTAAGAATATGAATAGATTTATAACACATGGTTTCGTGACTAGGCGATTCACGATATTCGCAATTATTTTCATATACACTTGTTCGGTTTTTGGCCAAGTGCCGGCACCGGGGATGAAACAAACTAAGAAAATATTAATTATGAATGCGAGTGCGCATCTCGGAAATGGCGAATTAATTGAAAATAGTGCAATAGCTTTTGAAAAGGGTAAGATAACTATCGTGGATGATGCTCGAACAATAAAATTAGACATAACCTACTTCGACACGATTATTCAAGCCGAAGGAAAACACATTTACCCCGGAATAATTGCACCAAATTCCACGCTTGGAATTACCGAAATTGATGCTGTTCGGGCTTCCCGGGATTACGATGATGTAGGCAAGTACAATCAACATGTCCGTTCAGTAATTGCTTATAATGCAGAATCCAATGTTACCTCTACGGTAAGAACAAATGGAGTTCTTATTGGACAAATTACTCCTCGCGGCGGTAGAATTTCTGGAACATCTTCTATCGTTCAATTTGATGCATGGAACTGGGAAGATGCTGTAATAAAAAAAGATGACGGCATCCATTTAAATTGGCCCAAAACATTTCAGCGCTCGGGCTGGTGGGCTGAGCCTGGAGGCACAAAAAAGAACGACAAATATAATAATGAAGTTTCTGAACTAATAACAGTATTTAATGACGCTAGGGCTTATTCTAATGCAGATAATGCCGAGCAGAACATTCGTCATGAAGCGATGGGTGGTTTGTGGAACGGGGAAAAAACGTTATTCATTCACGCCAACTATGTAAAAGACATCGAAAATGCGGTTCTTTTTGCGAGAAAGATGAAAGTAAAAAAAATCGTACTCGTGGGGGGATATGACTCCTGGATGCTGACCGATATGCTTAAGGAAAATAATGTAGCGGTTATGTTACGTAGGGTTCACGACCTCCCTAAACGACCTGAAGATGATATCGATTTGCCCTACAAATTACCATATTTACTGCAAAAAGACGGAGTGCTTTTTTGCTTACAAAATGCAGGCGACATGGAGGCGATGAACGCGCGTAACATTCCTTTTTTAGCCGGCACAGCTGTTGCGTATGGCTTAACCCAAGAGGAGGCGCTTCAATCAATTACGGGCAACTCAGCCAAAATATTAGGAATAGATTCTTTCTGTGGAACACTCGAGGTTGGTAAAGATGCAACAATGTTTATCTCTTCGGGAGATGCTTTAGATATAATGACAAATAATGTTGAGTTAGCTTTTGTACAAGGAAGAAACATCTCATTAGAAAACTCTCAAAAGCGCTTATACCAAAAGTATAAAGCGAAATACGCAGCTGATAATTAATAACCTGTTTTATTCTTTACTTTCCCCAACACGCTGCTAATTGCAGCCTTCGCTTGTTCTGCACCTATTGCCAGTTGCCGATCAATTTCATCTGTGTTTTCCATCAACTCATTGAATCGTACTCGTTCTGTCTTAAATTTCTCACAAATTAAATCAAATAACGCTTGTTTTGCATGACCATAACCATAACCCGGTGTGGCATAATTAGTTTTCATTTTATCAATCTGACCTTCGTCGGCTAAAAGTGCATATAAGGCAAATGCGTTACACGATTCAAAATTCTTTGGTTCTTCAATAGGAGTGCTGTCCGTTTCTATCTTCATTATCTGATTACGTAAAGCTTTATCGGAAAGAAATATGTCAATAAAGTTATTATACGACTTACTCATTTTTTGGCCATCAGTACCTGGTACAATCATTACCCTTTTATCATAAATCCCTTGCGGTAAAACAAACGTTTCGCCATGGATATAATTAAAAGAAGATGCTATATCTTTTGTCATTTCCAAGTGCTGCTGCTGATCCTTCCCGACAGGAACAAAATCGGCATCATAGCCAATAATATCCGCAGCCATCAAAACAGGATAAGTAAAAAGACCTGCGTTTACATCAGATAGTTTTTTGGACTTATCTTTAAACGAATGAGCGTTCGACAACATAGGAAAGGGGGTATAGCAGTTTAAAAACCAAGCTAATTGACAAACCTCAGCAGCCACATCAGATTGACGATAAAATACATTAGTAGAAGTATCAAAACCAAATGCTAACCATGTTGCTGCGGTCGCATAAGTATTCTTTCTCAATTGCTCTCCGGACTTGATTTGTGTTAATGAATGTAGGTCCGCTATGAAGAAAAATGCTTCATTATCGCTCTGTTTAGAAAGCTCTATTCCTGGTATAATTGCACCTAGAATGTTTCCTAAATGTGGTGTGCCTGTACTTTGTATTCCTGTTAAAATTCTTGCCATTTTTTATAACTATCAATGTGAATTCAAATGTATGGATTTTCTTTATCGTGGCCGTCTTAAGCAAACTAAGGTTCAGTTTTTATACTTTTACTATCCGAATTTAAGAAATGAACGCAATTCTATGGCTTCCCAGAGTGGTTTACAAACTGTATTTTTTAATATTGTTTGCTGGTTATTTAATCTTGGGCTACCCTTTTTTTCATTGGGCAACAGTAAATGAAGCTCGTTTCCCTATTGCTTTTAGAAGACTTAATAATTGGTCTAAATTTTTGACTTTTTTTTCCGGTATTTACGTCCATAAAAAAGGGGTAGGAAATTTACCAAAAAACCAACCCTATGTTCTGTGTGCTAACCACTCTTCTTATCTAGATATTACCATAATTTATCGGGTGCTAGATGATTATTTTGTTATGATGGGTAAAGGAGAGATTAGAAACTGGCCTTTATTTAATCGATTCTTCACTACTGGAATGAATATACTTGTTGATCGAGAAAGCAGGATTGGCTCACACAAAGCACTAGAAGAAGCAAAAGTTGCACTAGACAAAGGCCATAATGTTGTTGTGTTCCCAGAAGGAGGAATTCCGGATTTTATTGCTCCAAAAATGAGAGGGTTTAAGAACGGAGCATTTAAAATGGCAATCGAAAAACAAGTCCCCATAGTGCCCATGACCTATCAGACTAATTGGAAACTACTTGAAGGAGTTAGCTTTTTTACTGGGCGTGCGGGTCCTGGAATCTGTCGCGTAATAATTCACAAACCTATTGAAACAAAAGGATTAACACCATATGACGTGCATGAATTGCGCGCAAAAACTAGAGCGATTATTGCTGGTCCTTTAGAAAAGTATTACGCTTAATTGACGAACGCCTTTTCCTTTGTGACAATTCTATGACAAATACCAATTCTCAATGCTTCTTTTTTGCTAGGCAAAAAGTTGACAGCCTTGAAGAGATTTACAGTTATAGCATTTACGCACAAAACTCTTGAATTAGAGGAAGTTGGAAGATTACATCTAGATGATAGTATTCGATCGGAAAGGTTACAATCGGTAAAACAAGCGCTAAACCTTGATGAACTTATGTACGTTTCTACCTGCAACCGTGTTGAGTTTTTTATTGTAGGAAGTCAACCTGTTTCAATCGAATTTATAATTCGCTTCTTCAGTGCATTTGCCCCGAATTGGTCCTCCGAATTAGCAGCTAAAATGGCTCATGCAGCTAAAATTTTCTTCGGAAGAAATGGAATCGAGCATGCTTTTAGAGTTGCGTCTTCACTAGACTCTATGGTGGTTGGTGAGCGAGAAATTATTACTCAAGTTCGCAATGCTTACGAAGACTCAAATAAAATTGGAATTACTGGTGACTTCATTCGTCTTGCGGTTAAGCATACTGTGGAAACTGCCAAGCAAATTTATACAGATACTGATATTGCAAAAGCTCCTGTTTCTATTGTTTCTCTGGCGTATAGAGAGTTGTTGAAGTTAAAAGTGAAGCTTGACGCACGAATTTTAGTTATTGGAGCAGGGAAAACAAACAGCTCTATGACCAGGTTTTTGCACAAACACGGTTACACAAACTTTTCTGTTTTTAACCGAACGTTAGACAATGCTTTGGCTATGGCTTCAGAGATTTCCGGGTATAGTTATTCGTTAACGGACTTGCTAAAATTTAACAAGGGATTCGATGTGATAATTACATGTACCGCGTCTAATAATCATATAATCACCCCAGAAATTTACAAGTCATTGCTGGTTGATGAAGCGTCTAAAAAAGTAGTTATAGACTTGGCCATTCCCAATGATTTTGATGAATCAATAACAAATGATTATCCTGTGAATCTGATTCAGGTCTCTTCGCTTAAAGAGCTTGCGCAACAAAACATTAAAACAAGAGAGAAAGAACTTGTAAGGTGTAACGAAATTATTGAAGAGAGAATAGTAGAATTTACTCTTGCTCAGCGCAAACGTAAGTTAGAAGTTGCGATGAGCGAAGTACCTAAAACAGTGAAAGAAATTCATCAAACTGCACTTACAGAAGTTTTTGCAAAAGACATTGCAAGTCTTGATGATTCCTCTAAAGAAGTGCTCAACAAGGTGCTCGCCTACGTTGAAAAGAAGTATATTTCAGTGCCCATGAAAATGGCGCGCGAAATATTAATTGAAGATGAGTAAAATAATAATTGGATCAAGAGGTAGCGAACTTGCGCTTTGGCAAGCAAACCATACTCAAGATAGACTTGTTGATCTCGGTCATGAGGTTGAGATTAAAATAATAAAAACACGCGGAGACCAGGTTCAACATCTTGGCTTTGATAAGATGGAGGGCAAAGGGTTCTTTACTAAAGAAATAGAAGAGGCGCTATTAAACAAGGACATCGATTTAGCTGTTCACTCTCATAAAGACTTAGAGACAAATCAACCTAATGGTCTAACTGTTGCAGCAGTTTCAAGCAGGGAAAGCCCTGCCGAATTATTGCTAATTCGCAAAGAATCGGTTGACTTAAAACTTCCGTATAGCCTTAAAAAGAAGCCCGTAGTTGGAACTTCTTCTGCACGAAGAAAAACGCAACTACTCTCAATAAGACGCGATATTGAGCTTAAAGATTTACGCGGCAATGTCCCTACTCGTATTCAAAAATTGCGAGATGGAGGATATGATGCAATTATGCTAGCGGCAGCTGGTGTTCTTCGTCTCAATATAGATTTGTCTGAATTTCATGTTGAGGAAATTGATTGTAAAGAATTTATTCCTGCACCTGCACAAGGTGTTTTAGGTTGGCAGATACGAGAACGGGATTACGAGCTCGCAAAAATTATGACAAACCTGAATGACTCTGAAGTTCAAGAAACCATTAGAGTTGAAAGAAAAATATTAAACCTTTTTGATGGAGGATGTCAGCTTCCATTAGGTGCGTATTGCATCAAAGAAAATGGAGAGTATCATGTTTGGGCTTCTTCGTCTAGATCTTGGGATGCATATCCTCAGCGAGTTTATTTAAAGTCAGCATCCACTAAAGGGTTAGCAGAAAAAGTGGTTAAACGATTAAAAGAAAACCCATCAAAAAGATCGATCTTTGTTTCTCGACATTTACCCAAGACAACCTTCTTTAGGCAAGCGTTAGAAGAAAATGGCTTTAGTGTATTTGCTGAAGCGCTAACCATATTTGAACAGGTTCCTTTTAAAGAAATCGAGCAAACAGATTGGATTTTCTTCTCTTCTAAAAACTGTGTCAACTACTTCTTTTCTCAAAACCCACAAATTGGTGAAAACACCAAATTAGGCGTTATCGGTGGGGCAACAAATCAAGAATTAAAATCTAGAGGTTATTCCGCTAATTTTATTGGAAGCAGCACCAATACCAAAGCAATTGGTAAGGGCTTCGCAAAATTAGTAGGAGAAAAAAGTGTGCTTTTTCCTATATCAAGTTCGAGCTATAGAACGGTTCAAAAACAATTCGAGAGTCAAGACAACTTAATTGATTTGGTGGCTTATCATTCGGTAGAAAATGTTTCGGTGAAGGTTCCTAATACTGAAATTGTCGTATTAACAAGTCCATCAAACGCTATTCTATATTTTAGGCATCATACTGCAACGACAGATAAAGTATATGTTGCAATGGGTAATTCTACAGGTAAAAAGCTTGAAGAGCTTGGGGTCTCCAATTTCATTCTACCTTGGAACAGTTCAGTTATCGCTTTGGTTGATGCTATTCAGAGTATTTAAATTAATTTTGGTTTATGTTTAGCCCACTTTTCAAAGCCAATCTGCGTCTAACGATTTTTTCCATTTGGAAAATTCCGTTAATCTTTTTCTGTAAGCCGAAAATCTTACGTCAAGATGATATCACAACAGTTGTTCGAATCACCTTAAGAAGACGAACCAAAAACCATCTAAATAGTATGTATTTCGGAGTGCTTGCGGTTGGTGCAGACATAACTGGGGCGTTTACCGCATTTGATAAGGCAGAAGCAATGGGGAAACCTGTTTCGCTTGCGTTTAAAGATTTCCATGCAGACTATTATATGCGTGCGGTTGGTGACGTTTATTTTACTTGTGACGATGGTAAACTGATTGACGAAATGTTGGACGAAACAATTGAAACAGGAGAACGAGTCAATAAACCAGTTACGGTTATTGCTAAGTGTCCAGATGTTAGTGATGATGTAGTTGCGAAATTCGTTTTGACTCTATCCTTAAAGCACAAGAAAAAGAAGCTAAAGGCCTCCTCTATATAGCAAAAAAGATACACTCAATGAGCATTAGACCCAGAAGACTGAGAACTACACCAATCATGCGTAACATGGTTGCTGAAACGAGATTGAGTTCAGATATGTTCATCTATCCTTATTTTGTTGTTCCCGGTTCTGGACACAAAGAGGAAATTGGTGCAATGCCCGGAGTTTATCACTTCTCAGTTGATGAGCTATTGAAAGATGTTGAAAAAGGACTAAAGCACGGTATTAATAAAGTGCTTTTATTTGGTGTTGGCGAAGAAAAATCAGAAGATGGAAGCTCTTCTTCTGGAGATGGATCTATTGTGCCGAAAGCAGTTTCTGCTTTAAAAAATAAGTTTGGTGATGACCTTATGGTGATTACAGATGTGTGTGTTTGCGCATATACCGCCCACGGGCACTGTGGTGTGTTAGAAGAGGGGTATGTACTAAACGATGAAACGCTTGACGTACTGGTTGCCATGGCATTATCACATGCAGAAGCTGGTGCTGATGTCGTTGCGCCATCAGATATGATGGATGGCCGCGTAGAAGCTATTCGTGATGGGTTAGACGATAACAGTTTCGAAAACGTTGCAATTATGTCTTACTCTGTAAAGTTTGCCTCAGCGTATTATGGCCCGTTCCGTGAGGCGGCAGATTCTGCTCCCGGACAAGGGGATAGAAAAAGCTACCAAATGGATTTCCGAAACCGAAGAGAGGCGATGAAAGAAGCTGACCTTGACGAAACAGAAGGTGCAGACATACTAATGGTAAAACCAGCATTAGCTTACTTAGATATAATTACAGAAGTACGAGAGCAAACCAATTTGCCATTAGCGTGCTACAATGTTTCAGGAGAATACTCAATGGTTAAAGCTGCGGCAAAACAAGGTTTAGTAGATGAGCAAGGCATTGTCATGGAAAACATGTATGCTTTTGCTCGTGCTGGGGCAGATATCATTATTACCTACCACGCAAGAGACATTATGGACAAGGGTTGGTTGTAATTAGTATTTGTAATGAATGGAATCAGGGACCAGTTTTTGGGTTGATTCTTCTAGCGTTTTAACAATCACACCATTAGATAAAATCTTGTATTCTTCAATTTTATCAATGTAATCCCAATATGGTTGGTAATCGGATTTAATAATGGCCCGACCCATAATATTCGTATAAACCGTAAAGGTTGAGTCATTAATAAATTTAGCCTGAGAAGACTCCGAACCGTTCTCCCAACCACAATCAACAACCAACGGAACTTGCGATATTACAGAGTCTTTTTTATTTGTTGTTTTTAAGTATTGGAATGCCCCACAGTCACCACCTTCATCAATAATGAAAACTAGAGCGTCAAACTTAGAAGAATAAGTAATATCACAATAGTAGAGCTCAATTCCTGAAAATCGTTCTCGATTAGGATTTAAATGTGGTAATGAATCACCCCGATAAGAGAACGAAGCAAACTCCAACGCCCCTTTGCAAGGAAACAACTTCTTGTTCAAATGATTTAAGTCTGGGTAATAAGTCATCTGAAGCTTTTCCGTTTTTATTTCCTTAACTATTATAGTGTCTGAAACTGCATCCAAATGCTCACCCTCTTTATTCTCTTCCTCTGCACATGAACAGAGTAACAACAAGGGAATTATTAAAAATAAATATCTCACTTCTTCTTGATCGGAAAAATCAACAGCAAAGCTGGTAATAAAACGAGGTCTGAGAGCACAGCAAACAGCAGCGTAAGCGAAATTAGAATGCCGATATTTGCTGTACCCAAAAAGTCAGAGAGGGCAAGGGTTAAAAACCCACCACATAAAATTAAAGAAGTAACCACAATTGCTTTCCCTGTAGAGAGGTAAGATCGTTTTATGGCGTATAACATCGTTTTACCTTGTTGTAATTCATGCCTTAGCTTACTTAAAAAGTGAATGGTATCATCCACTGCAATGCCAAAGGCTATGGTAAATATTATCGCGGTCGACATTTTAAGGTCAATGCCCAAAAAACCCATAATTCCGCCAATCATGACGAGCGGTAAAATGTTTACGATTATTGAGAATATGACTAGTTTAAAAGACCTAAACATTAAAAAAACGATTATTGCAATTACCCCAAATGCTATCATCAGGCCTTGTAATACATTCTTTGAGATGTAGCTATTATTGATGTCAATAAGGTGTGCGGTGCCCGTAATGTTAAACCCGATTACTCCTGCATGCACTTTCATGTACTCGGCAAGTTTGGCGTCTTGCTCTGCTAATCTGTAGCTACCAACATCTGCAGTGCGGCCCGCAATTCTGGCTGTTCGTGCATCGTCAGACACTACAGAAGATATGATATCCAGCTTCTGCAGTTCTTTTACAATTTTATTGAGCTGCTTTTCTTTCTCTGGTAATTTGTAGAACTTCTGCTTACCGCCATGTTGGGCTTTATTTGCTGCTTTAATAATCGCAACAGGGCTTAATACAAATCCTAATTCATGTTCCGTTTGCAAATACGTTTCAATTGATTCCAATCTTTGCAATACGTTAGCATCGTATATTGTTTTGTTGCTATCCTCCACCCAAATCGATAATTCATACGGTCGGCAGCCATCGAAGTTTTTCTCAATAAACCGGAAGCCTTGTTGTAGGTAATTATCCTCCTTAAGGTCTTCCAGTAAATGATTGTTTAAAATGATCTTTGAGCATCCCAATATGCTCAAGCCCATAATAACCACAAATCCAGCGATACTCAGCCCTTTATTTCGTATAAGCCACCTAAACATTATGTGCAGTATTCTATACCAAAACGTTTCTTTGTTTTCTACTTCAGCAACCTTCAAGGGCTTGGTTAATAGCATAATAGCAGGCATCAAGGAGTAAGTTAAAACTAAGGCGAAAACAACTCCACAAGCCACGTAAATTCCCAAATCTATAATTGGCGTTATACTAGACGTGAGAAGTGTTAAAAAACCGATTGACGTAGTTAACGAAGTAAAAAAGGTAGCCAAACCGACTTCTTTGTAGGCTATAGTTATTGCCTCATCTTGTGGCTTTCCTTTTCGAAGCTCTTCTATGTACTTTGAAATAAGATGAATCGCATCTGATAAGCCTATCACTAGCATTATGGTTGGCAAAATGCTTAAGATCATGTCAATCTTTTTACCTGTAAGCTCCATTAGGCCCGTCGTCCAAATTACTGCTGTAATTATTACCACTGCAGGAACCCATACCCCCCATATAGATCGATAAGATACGGTCAAGAAGAGTACAATTAATAAAATTGAAGCGCCAACAAAAATGACTAGCTCTTTCTGCAATAAGTTTATATAATATTCTTGGGCATCGCATCTTCCTGCAATATGATGTTCGGAAAAATTGAATTCACCAAGAATTTCATTAGTGTTTTCCGATAACCTTCTGCATCCTTCTTCAGGTAGTTTTGAAGTATGTCTTACGTAAATTAATATAGATTTTCCATCTGCAGAAAAGTAGCTGTCGGCCAACTCTGGTGAGTTAAATATTCTAGCCGAATCGGATTCGTATTTGCGCGGTTTATCGAAATGGAGATATGGGATGTTGTTTAAAACTCCAAAAAGTGGGTCTCTTATAGGAAAGGTAATGTTGGTAGGGGAAATTACATATTCAGTCCATGTCTGTTCTTCAAGCTTCTTCGTTAAGTTGTTAAGCTGAGCCAGAAAATCTTCTTGAAAAACTCCTTTTTCATTTCTAATCGCAATTAAAACATAATCGTTGTCGGTAATAAATTGGTCGCGATGTTCTAAGAACTTTCTAGTTGCTGGATCATCCTTTGGAAAAAACATTTCGAAGTTATAATCGAACTCCAGTTGTGCAGCACGCCAACCCATAAATGCCGTTATTGCGGTTATTACGAAGATGATTATTATACTAGCTTTCCTATACATTTATTGACTGTTTTTGATAGGCAAAAGATCCCCAATTATAGTCATGGCTCAAAGATAATAGGTAGTGTTGGTTCTCCAACTTCAGGGTGGGCACATTATTTTCATCTTTACTTATTTCAACTTGGTCAACATCACAGTTATTGAAAGATGCAATTTTTGTTATTACTTGCTGATGGAAATTTTTTTTGCATTCAAACACAAAATGTTCAATCCTTTGTAATCCGGTCTCTATAGAGGAACATGCTGCATGAATATATTCTTCTGTAAACTCAACTTTACTATACATAAGTCCTGCTGGGGTTTTTACAGTTGCTTCCTTCCCATCAAAAGATAATACTTCAAATTGTTTTGGTAACACAATTACTTTGGGAATAACTCTAAAATAAGCTTTATAGGCACTTTCTTTCAATGTCCAAAAAAAACCCTCAACATGCTGTATGTTAAGGGTTTTGATTAGCCGAATTTCGTTTTCGGTATATGTCTTATTGTAGTAGCGCTGGTTTCTGTCTCCCTTGCGCGTTTTCAAATGGGCGATAGATATTACATCGTTACCTAGACTCACTTATGCAGCTGAATCGACACTTGCGAAAATCGTATCCACAGAGTCTTTTACTGTGATCATTTTTTCTACAGAATCATCGTCAATCTCAATATCAAATGCTTCTTCAACATCTAAAACAACATCAATAAGATGAGCAGAATTAATTTTAAGGTCTTGCAATAGGTCTGTTGCTTCAGAAATGTTACCGAAAGCCTCCATGTCTTGAACATATGGCTTAATGATTTCTGCTAATTTATCTTTTATTTCTTCTCTCTCCATGATATTATTTATTATTCCATTTTTTAAATATAATACAGCAATTTACATCTCCAAATCCAAAGCTTGATTTTGCAATCACCTCAAAGTTAGTTGTTTCCATAAGGCTATGAGGAATTTTATTTTTACTGATTACTTTTTCTATTTCAGGATGTATGTTCTCACTGTTTATCGATGAATGAAAAAACCCACCCTCTAATTGAAGCAATGCAGCAACGCATTCTATTGAACCTGCTCCAGCTAAGCAATGACCAATCATCGACTTCAACGAATTAATGTGTGGAAAATCATCCCCTTTTCTTCCTAGTGCTTTGCTCCAATTATCTACTTCAATCACATCGCCCATAGTAGATGTTAAGTGGCCGCAAATAGCATCAATATCATTAGGTGAAATGCCTGACGAATCAATCGCCTGACGAATACATCTTTTTACCCCATCAGGATTTGGAGCAGTCATAGAGCCTTCTCCTCTTTGTCCACCTGAGTTAACTGCAGTTCCTATTATTTCACCATAAATTTTAGCACCTCTTGAAAGTGCAGAATCTAACTCTTCTAAAACCAGGGCTCCCCCGCCAGCTCCTGGAACAAAACCGCTAGCTTCTTCACTCATTGGACTAGAACCTTTTTCGGGAGTTTCATTGTTTTTTCGGTTTAAAACACGCATAGAGTCAAAGCCTCCCCAGATATATGGGCCTTCACTATCACAACTTCCTGCAAGCATTCTTTTTGCTTTACCTGATTTAATTCTGTCATAGCACATTGTTATTGCTTCTGATCCTGTACTGCATGCCGAAGAGTTAGTTGTTACTTGGTTCCCTAATCCTAAAATTCCTCCCATGTATGCACTAATTCCACTAGCCATCGTTTGCTCAACAATTCTACTACCTAATCTCCTAACTTTAAGAGCATCAACTCCATAAATGGCATCGCGTAAAGCATCAACTCCTGTTAATCCCGATCCAAATACACAACCTGAATCCCAATCTATTTCATTATCAGAACTTACATCAAAGCCTGCATCTTTCCATGCGTCAATTCCCGCAATACAGCCATAGATAATGCCTGTACTTTTTAATACTTTAACCGTTAATTCATCAAAATATTG
Source organism: uncultured Flavobacteriales bacterium (assembly GCA_905480125.1). GTDB lineage: Bacteria > Bacteroidota > Bacteroidia > Flavobacteriales_G > NORP312 > NORP312. The sequence continues at coordinate 42,911 of CAJQPE010000002.1, forward strand.
GTGTTTCAATTCTTCTGAAACATCTGGTATTCCGGCTATTTGACAAGAAAATTTAAGGTCTCCTAATAATGGGATTTTCTCAATGCCTGATTTTCCTGCTCTAATTGCCGATCTAAAATTTTCTAATCCTGTTGCGTTTGGCGCCACAACCCCAAGACCGGTAACTACAACTCGATTATTCATTACTCTTTAACAAACATTCCAGACAAAGTGCCAGAGCAAATCAACTCCCCTGAAGGAGTTTCCATTTTCACGTCACAACAAAGTTTCTTCATTCTAAAATATTTCTTTGTTGAAGAAACAATCACTTTGTCTCCTGGTTCAACTATTCTTCTAAAATTAACTTCTGAAGAAGTAAATAATGTTTTGCAATTTTCACCACCTTCACCAGCTTGGTTTAAAATGAAAATGGCCATAGCCACCAATCCAATTTGAGCCATGCATTCTGTTAAAATAACGCCCGGCGTAACGGGAAACCCAGGAAAATGACCCGCATAGAAAAATTCATCTTCACGAAAAGTATAACATCCTGAAATAAAGTCTTCGTTTACCTCAAAAATCTCGTCAATAAATCGAAAGGGCTTTTGTTGGGGAATAAGGCTAAGAATTTTCTCCTCTATGGATGAATCGATAACTTTTTGCATACAATTTTAGTTTGAAAAGTCGTAAAGCTAAGCAATTTGTTCGCCACCATCAACATTTATTATAGTCCCGTTAATCCAAGTGGCTTCATCAGTCGATAATAAATAAACAACATTGGCAACGTCTTCTGGCCGTGTAAGTCTGTGAAATGGATTTCTTATGACTGAGTGCTTTATTATCTCTTGACTTCCGGGGATCATTCTTAATGATGGAGTATCTGTTACGCCAGCTTGAATAATGTTGGTTCTAATGCCGAATGGTGCTAGCTCTAAAGCCATTGAGCGTGCCATTGCTTCTAATACTGACTTAGCTGCCGATACTGCTCCGTATGCTTTCCAGGCTTTTTTGTTTCCTTCGCTTGTTAGGCCGATTATCCTAGCGTCTGCCGAGAACAAACCTCTCTCCCTAACTTCGTTTGCCCAATCTAAAAGACTAGATCCCATAGCATAAATAGTCATTTGATAGTCCTCTTGATTCAGCAGACGGCTGTCGTCCATTGCCTCTGGCAACTCTAGTGATGCTGTGTCAATCTCTAAATCTTCTAAAGATTTTTTAATGATTGCTGATTGATCTATGTTTGGTGCAAGCAATTTAAGGTTTCCCCTTGCTATTGAATGCAGCATTACTCGGATTTTTCCTCCTGATTTTTCTAGCTCTAAGGCTAAATCATCAAGGATTTTTTTTCTGCCAGCATCAACTAGGGCGTCCGCATTAAAAGAAATTATATTTGCTCCTTCTGCTCTAAGTTTGTCAAATATTGCTTCTGCTGCTTTTGCACCTCCTCGTCTTTCTCGATAAGCGACACAAACACTCAGGCCTTTATTTGCTAATTTTTTTACCGAAGCTAAGCCTATGCCGCTTGATCCGCCGAGGATAAGTGCCCAATTATTATTATTTGATGTGCTCATTATGTTTTGCTTCTTTACTTCGAATTACAAGGGTCCTTGTTCCAGAAAATAGAGTTAATTCAGGGCTATTCCCATCTTAATAATGCTGTTTGTGCGGAAAAACCCGGTCCAAAACTTAACATTAATCCATAGTCGCCTTTTTTAATCTCCTTCTTTAAAAATCTTTCCATCACAAAAAGAACTGTTGCGCTAGACATATTGCCAAACTGATCTAAAACAGCTTTGGTCTCGTCAATGTTTTTGCCAATCTTTCCAATTAAATCCTCCACCATTACAACAATTTTCTTGCCTCCTGGGTGGAAAATAAAATGCCCTAAATCAGCAACCTCGATGTTGTTTTTCTCTAAGAAAGGAAAAATGATTTTTGGAAAATGTTCTTCGATTTTATTAGGAACAGCTGGGTCTAAGATAATGTGAAGACCGGAGTTCTTCAGTGCAAAACCCATCATATGTAATTCATCTCTAAAGTGATACATCTGCGTATCGATTACCGCTGGACGAACCTTGTTGGTGTCGCCCATAATCATGCAAGATGCTCCATCTCCAAAAATTGCAGAGCTAACCGCATTGGTCATCGAATAATCTTCCGTTTGAAACGTAGCCGTAGGAGATTCAAATGCAACAATGGCAACTTTTTTACCTGGATTTGCCTTTAAGATATCATTCGCATATATTGTTGCGGAAACTCCCGCAGCACAGCCCATTTCAGTAATTGGCATGCGGACAACATCGGTTCTCATGTCTAACCTGTTGATTAAGTATGCGTCAACAGAAGGAATCATAATTCCTGTGCAACTTGTTGTAATAATGTAATCGATATCGGTAGCCTGTAATTCGGCTTTTTTAAGTGCATTAACCAATACCTCTTCGCATAAATCAATACCCCGTTCCATATAGATATTATTGCGCTCTTCAAAAGTCATGGTAGTAAACACTTCGTCGATATTCATAATTGAATATCTCTTAGACACTCTAGCGTTTTTAAAAACCTTGATGAATCTTTTCCTTGTTCTCTCGTCTTGGTCGGCAATCCAGCGCTCGACATATTTGATAATATCTTCGGTATTTTCCGAGTTTTTTGGAGTTGCAGATGCTACTGCTAATACTTTAGGATTCATTCGCTGATATTTCCGCAAAAGTGCCATTTATTATTGGCAATACACAATAATTTGGTGTCGAAATGCCCACGTCCATTTTATTTCGTATTTCTTGACTCCGGCTTTGTTCAAAATGGCTCGCCATTCTTTCTTTTTAAACCCTTTTAGAATGGAAATTTTACCGTCATTACGCGTTATATGATTTGCACTAAATAGTATCGTGATAGCAATAAATGCTACATAAGAAATTATATTTCGGTGCAAATCGCAGATGATTATTGCTTGGTTTGTTTTAGGAGTCGCTTGCTGAATAAATCTAATAATTTGATCTTCAGAAAAGTGATGAAGAAAGATGTTGGCAGAAACAAAATCATAAGATTCAGAGAAAAAATTATTATCAAATACATCGCCTCTTTCTATCTTTATGTTGGTATTCATTTTTGTTCTGCTTTGGGCATAATCTACGATAAAAGGATTCGCATCCACGCCTTTCATTTTTAAAGAATAGCCTCTTTTTGTGGCTACTTCACCTACTTTTATCAGTGTATCTCCTCCTCCACAGCCCGTATCTAACAGCGTGTGTTCTTTCTCTTTTGAAAACGTGAAAATAGTTTTGTTAAGTGCTCCCAACAAAGCATTATGACCACCAAGTAATTTGTTGAATCCTTCAATTTCCTGAAGGTTTTTTATCAGCGCAGGTCCTTTAAGACTGAAGTCGTCAATTTTTTCTTCTACCCCCGATAATCGTTGTTTAAATTTTTCGAACATAATTTTATGGACACAAAGGAAGAACTAAAAATGGTATAAACATGAAACTTCCATCACCAAAAAGATTTGACTACTTTTGTTACGATGGCTAACAAACAAGTGGCAGTTTTAGGTGGCGGTAGTTGGGCTACAGCGATTGTTAAGATGTTACTTAATAACTCGGAAAAAGTTCATTGGTGGATGCGTAGTGCAGATGCTGTTAGTCACATTCAAAAATTTCATCATAATCCTAACTACCTTAGCTCCGTTGAATTCCCTGAAGGTAAGCTAGACGTTAGTGCAGATTTGCGGTTTATAATAGAAAAATGTGATATAATTGTTTTGGCTATTCCTTCTGCATTTATTGAAGATGCTTTTGTTGCTATTGAAGGTCTTGACATCTCTAAAAAATTATTCTTTTCTGCAGTGAAGGGTATTATCCCTAACCAGCACTCCATTGTTGCTCGTTATCTTCATAAACAATATCAACTTTCTTACGATAACATAGGAATTATTTGCGGGCCTTGCCATGCAGAAGAAGTTGCTATGGAAAAATTGTCTTATTTAACCATCGCTTGCGTGGATGAGGACAAGGCGCAAATGATGGCGAATCTTTTAGATTGCAGGTACATTAAGACGTCTATTACGGAAGATGTTTTTGGAACAGAAATTTCTGCCGTTTACAAAAACGTTGTTGCAATTGCTTCCGGAATATATCACGGATTGGGTTATGGAGATAATTTTCAAGCGGTTCTTATTTCTAACGCGATTCGTGAGATTAAGCGTTTTGTTGATGAGGTGAGCCCTGTTCATAGAGATGTGAATTCTTCGGCTTACTTAGGTGATTTATTAGTAACAGGGTATTCACAGTTTTCTAGAAATAGGACTTTTGGGACAATGCTAGGAAAAGGCTACACAGTAAAATTCGCTCAGCTTGAAATGAACATGATTGCTGAAGGTTATTATGCAGCAAAAAGCCTTGTTGAAATCAATAAAAAATTCGACGTAAGTATTCCTATTGCTGATGCCGTAAATCGCGTTTTATATGAAAAAATGTCTCCTCAAATTGAAATGAGATTATTGGCTGATAAGCTAAATTAAAATTATTGTTCTTAAACAAAGGTTCTATTTTCTCAATAAAATTTGGCTTAACTTAACAAAACGATATTTAATTTTATGGTGCTTTTTAAGCTAGAAAAATTAATTCTGAAAGAATTACTTCTTAAAATAATTTACGATAATAATCGCTCGTGCTTTTCCAACAGCTCGCATTAGTTCTTTTTCAGAAGCTGCCTTAACGCGCTTAACAGACTTAAACTCTCGCAATAAGTCCATAATTGTTTTTTCTCCTACCCCAGGTATTTCATTCAGCTCAGTTTTCAAAGCCCCTTTCGATCGCTTGTTTCTGTGATGAGTAATACCAAAGCGATGTGCTTCGTTTCTTAGGTGCTGTATCACTTTGAGTGACTCAGAACGTTTATCAATATAGATAGGAATAGAATCTCCAGGGAAAAAGATTTCTTCCAACTTTTTCGCGATACCTACAATGCCTATTTGGCCGCGCAGGCCTAATCTTTCGAGCGCGTTTACAGCCGAGCTCAGTTGTCCTTTACCTCCGTCAACTATAATAAGCTGAGGTAGTGATTTCTTTTCGTCTTGTAGTCGTTTATAACGTCTGTAAACCACCTCTTCCATCGATGCAAAATCATCTGGACCTACAACCGTTTTAATGTTGAAATGACGATAATCTCGCTTGGCAGGTTTTGCGTTTCTAAAAACTACACAAGCAGCAACCGCATTGGTTCCTTGAAGATTTGAATTATCGAAACATTCAATATGCACAGGCAGCGATTTTAACCGCATGTCTTTTTGAATTAGCTCTAAAATTCGTTCGGTTCTTCTTGTTGGGTTTCGTTTGTCAAGTTGTTTTTCTTTTTCGAAACGAAACTGTTTTGCGTTTTTGGTAGAAAGGTCGAGTAGTGCTTTTTTGTCGCCCCTTTGTGGCACGAAAAATTGTATTTCCTCATCGAATTGTGCTATTTCGAAAGGAATAATAACCTCTTTTGCTGTTAACGAAAACCTTGTTCTTAAGTCCATAATGGCGAAAGCCAAGAGTTCTTCATCTGTTTCTTCTAAACGCTTCTTAAGTTCAATAGTGTGCCCTTGAATGATAGCCCCATTATTCACTTTCATGAAGTTGATAAAGGCACTTTTTTCATCGGTTACGATGGAGTAAACCTCAACGTTTTTGATACTGGGTGTAACCACAGCTGACCGACTTTGAAACTTCTCTATTAGCTCAATTTTTTGCTTTAGTAAATCCGCTTTTTCAAATTCTAAATGCTCGGCATAAACCATCATTTTTTCTTTGAGGTTCTTTGTAATTCGGGGTATATTCCCTTTAATTACATCGCGAACAGAATCTACAAAGTCGTTGTAATCAGCTTCAGATTGAAGCCCCTCGCAAGGTGCTTGGCAATTGCCCAAATGAAACTCAAGACACTTTTTAAACTTACCTTTTTCTATGTTTTCTTTCGATAAATTGAAATTACAATTACGTATTTGACTAACCGCCACCGTTAAGTCCATAACTGCTCTTAACATGCGGACCGAAGCATACGGGCCGTAATACTCAGACCCGTCTTTAATTACTTTTCTCGTCTTGAATATTCTAGGAAATCGTTCTTTTTTAATACAAATCCAAGGGTAGGTTTTATCGTCTTTTAGTTGGATGTTATACTTCGGCTGATGCTTTTTGATTAGCGAGTTTTCAAGCAGCAACGCCTCCATTTCAGAGCCGACCATAATGTAATTTAGATCAGCAATTTTACGAACCAGGAACAACGTTTTAGTGCTGTCGTGCCGCCCTTTTACAAAATAGGAAGTCACCCTTTTTTTAAGTGCTTTGGCTTTACCAACGTATATTAGAACCCCTTCTGAATCGAAATATTGGTAAACCCCCGGGGTGCTGGGTAGCGCTTCTATTTTCGATTTTAGTTCTGGGTTCACTGTTCAAAGAAAAACAATTCATTGCAAAAATCACTTCTTTCTTAGCACTTGTATCCCGTCTCGAATTGGGAATAGAACATTTTGCACACGTTCATCTGCCTGTACTTTTTTATTGAAGTCGATTATTGCTTTTGTATCTATATCGCATTTCTCGTATTGTTCTAAAATTTTAGAGCTCCACAAAACGTTGTCGGCAATTATGTAGCCACCGGTTTTAAGCATTGGAAAAACCAGGTCGTAATAGGCAGCATAGTTGGATTTATCGGCATCGATAAACACCAAATCAAGCTCTTCGTTCAGCTCAAGAATAATTTTATTGGCGTCTCCTATTCGTTGCTCGATGGTGTTTTCAAGCCCAGCCCTAAAAAAATATTTTTTAGCGAAAGTTTCTAATTCTTCGTTGATGTCGATTGTAATTAATTTACCATTTTCGACCAGGCCCTCGGCCAAACAAATAGCAGAATAGCCGGTAAACGTGCCGATTTCTAAAATCGTTTGGGGCTTTACCATGTGGCTCAGCATACTTAATGTTCTACCCTGTAAATGCCCCGCAAGCATCCTGGGATTCATAACTTTTAACCACGTTTCTCTTGTTAATTCTTGAAGCAATTGTGGCTCATCCTCTGAATGAGCCACCACATACTGATCTATTTTAGGATCTAGGAACACAATGTCATTTGGACAAATACGTAAGGTGAGTTAGCTGATCCTCCGCAAAAACTTCATTCGCAATTTCCTGAATTTCTTCCGAGGTTATTGCGTCTATTTTCTCAAAGACTTTTTCAATTGGGTCGACAACATCATAAACCATTATGCTTTTTCCAATCGTTAACATTAAGGAAGCTTTGTTTTCTTGAGCCAAACCAATTTGTCCAATCAATTGTTGTTTAGCTTGGTGCAATTGATTTATTCCTAATTTCTTATTTCGCAGCAATCGTAATTCTTTTAAAACTAAGCTTCTTGTTTTTTCTAAGTGTTTTTTATCTGTGCCAAAATAAATGTTGAAAAGGCCTGTGTCACTGTATGCCGTATAATTAGATTCTAGATAGTATGTGAAGCCATATTTTTCCCTAATATTAAGATTTAATCTACTGTTAAGTCCGGGGCCTCCCAACAAATTTGACAGCAATATTAATCCTCTGCGTTTACTTGATTGCGAAGAATACGCAACATTTCCTAGCATCGCATGTTCTTGAAAATTCGCTCTTTGTCTCACAATCTTTTTTGGTGAGTAATTGGAAAATGCGACCCGTTTTTTATTATTAGATTTTGGCGCTATTTTGCCAAGGTGCTTTTCTACCTGTTTCCGGAGTTTCGCTCCTGAAATCGGACCAACTGAGGCAAAAACCATTTCATCTGTTGAATAATTTTTCTCGATAAATTTTTGAATGTCAACAATCGCAAATTTCTTAATCAAATGCTCCTCTCCAAGGATATTACGCCCTATTTGGTGTCCTTCGAAAAGCTGCTCCTCAAAATCATCAAAAATAGTTTCCGATGGATCATCTAAGTATGAATTTATCTCATCAATAATTACGTCTTTTTCTTTGTCGATTTCCTTTTTAGGGAAAATTGAATTAAATGTAATGTCGGTAATTAGCTCAACAGAGCGGTCATAATGATGAGCTAAGAACGAGGCATAAATACATGTTTCTTCTTTCGTTGTGTAGGCATTAATTTCTCCACCTACCGCGTCTAGTCTGCTTAGAATGTGAAATGCTTTTCTTTTCTTGGTTCCTTTAAATACAGTATGCTCAATAAAGTGAGCAATGCCAGACTCTTCTGGGTGTTCGTCTCGAGAGCCAACATTAATTATGAGCCCACAATGAGCCACGTTTCCATAAGGCAATTCATGGTGAATTACCCTAATGCCATTTTCTAATGTAAATGTTTCAAAACTCATCTTCTGTGTGCGCAAAAGTAGAAAATCAAGTAGGTTAACCACTATATAAAACCGAACTTGACAATAATAAGCTTTGGTTTGGTTTTTAATTGGGAAGTTTCCAGAAAAGTGTTTTAACAATAGTGGTCTATAGAGATGGGATTTATTGCTGTAATTAGTTTTTCTTCTTTCAGTGTTATTTTGATTTATCTTTGCGCTCAATTCAGCATTAATATGGAACAAACAAAGTCACTTAATTTTATTGAAGAAAAAATAAAAGCTGACTTAGCTGCGGGGAAATTTGGAGGAGCTATTCATACTCGTTTTCCTCCTGAGCCTAATGGATATTTACATATTGGTCACGCGAAAGCTATCTGCTTAAATTTTGGTATCGCAAAAGCTAACGGTGGGGTTTGTAACCTTCGTTTTGATGATACCAATCCAACCAAAGAAGAAACCAAGTATGTTGATGCTATTAAGCAAGACGTCAAATGGTTGGGATTTAACTGGGGAGATAAAGAATACTATACTTCTGATTACTTCGAAACCCTTTATGGTTATGCGGTTAAGTTAATTGAAAAAGGCCTTGCCTATGTAGACCACCAAACACCTGAACAAATAGCAGAACAAAAAGGAACACCAACAAGGCCTGGGGAAAATAGCCCGTTTAGAAATAGAACTATTGAGGAAAACCTAGAATTGTTCGCTAAAATGAGAAATGGTGATTTCGAAGAGGGTGTTTGTATTCTTCGCGCTAAGATAGACATGGAAAACGACAACATGCTTTTGCGTGATCCGTTGATTTATAGAATTAAAAAAGTAACCCACCATAGAACGGGAGATGATTGGTGTATATACCCCATTTACGATTTTGCTCATGGACAATCAGATTCAATTGAAGGCATAACTCACTCGCTTTGTTCTTTAGAGTTTGAGGTTCATAGACCTCTTTATAATTGGTTTATCGAAAATTTAGAGATATTTCCTTCGGAACAAACAGAGTTTGCCAGGCTCAATCTTTCCTATACTATTCTTAGTAAAAGAAAGTTGTTAGAACTAGTAGAAGGCAATCACGTAACGGGTTGGGACGACCCAAGGATGCCAACACTTTCTGGGCTGCGCCGAAGAGGTTATTCTCCCGAGTCAATTTTAGCGCTTTGTGAAGAAATTGGTGTGCTTAAACGGAATGGTTTAACGGATCTTTCCTTGCTTGAACACCACCTAAAAACTCACCTCAACAAAGTTGCTGAACGCAGAATGGCAGTATTGAACCCGCTAAAGGTGACTATAACGAATTACCCAGAGGGAAAATCGGAATTGCTAGATGCAGTAAACAATCCAGAAAATGAATTAGCAGGAAAAAGACAGGTGCCTTTTTCCAGAGAAATTTATATCGAACAAGACGATTTTATGGAAGATGCACCACGTAAATTTTATAGACTTTCGCAAGGTAGAGAAGTGCGCTTGCGTTATGCGTATTACATTACTTGCAATGAGATTATTAAAGACACTGAAGGAAATATTACCGAGCTACTTTGCACCTATGACCCAGAAACGAAAGGAGGCCAATCTCCTGATGGAAGAAAGGTGAAAGCTACAATGCACTGGGTTTCTGTTAATGATTCAATTGATGCAGATGTTAGGTTATACGACAGGTTGTTTTCTTCCGAAACACCTGATAAAACTGAAGAAGGCGGCCATTTTACTGACAACCTTAACCCTAAGTCTGTTGAAATTATTTCAGCCAAACTTGAGCCCGAATTAAAAACAGCTATAATTGGCGCCACATATCAGTTCGAAAGACTTGGTTATTTCTGTAAAGACCAAGATTCTTCAAGTTCTAATCTTGTCTTTAACAGAACCGTCGCGCTTAGAGATTCTTGGGCAAAAAAGAAATAGTATGGGTTTAGTGTTAGTAGAAGATTTAGAAGTTTTTGCCTATCACGGGCACTTTAAAGAAGAGCAGCTTGTGGGGCGTAATTTTGTGGTTAACCTAATGGTTGATACTGATTTTTCGAAAGCTGTTGTTACTGACGAATTAGATGGTACTGTTGACTATTCAGCTTTGTGCAGAATTATACATGAACAAATGGCGATTCCATCAAAGCTTTTAGAACACGTTGGCGGAAGAATCCTTGCCAAAATTAAAGAAGAGTTTAACGGTTCCGTTCATTTGGCTGAGCTTAAAATAGCCAAAATCAACACTCCGCTACCTGGAAAAATTGGCGCTGTTTCCATCGTAATGCGGGAAGAGTTTTAGTTTGTTTGTCTTAATTTAGGTTTGCCTATCTGCTTACTGTATTTGTTGAAAATAAAAAAGCTGCCAGCGCTGCTCTTCTGTTAATCTCCGCAACATGCTCTTTTTTTGAAACATGTTTAGGGCTATGTTTCTGTAAAAAGGAATTAGCTAAGTGCATAAAGATTGTTCATTATCCGCTCAATTTCACTTCATTTGCATCGAATGAAAAAGAAAAAAAAGCCCGCTTCGAAGGGTAAACTAATTAACTCAGTACTAGTTGTTTTTGAAAAAACCCAAGGAAGGCCCCTTAATTATAAGCAGATAGCAAGAGAATTAAAAATTACCTCAGCTAATAGCCGAAAAGTAATCATCGATATTTTAATAGATCTCGTTAATTCAGGAAAACTTAAAGAAATAGATCGAGGCAGGTACGAACTAAAAGCAAACAGCCGAGTTTTAATGGGTCAAATTATGTTCACGAAGGCTGGCAGTGGATTTGTTACCATTGAAGGCCAAAACCGTGACATTTACATACATGCGAGAAATGCAAGAAACGCACTCAATGGTGATAAAGTAGAAATCAGAATTACAAAGTCGGGCATGGGTGGTAAGCGCTCCGAAGGCAAGGTTGTTTCTGTTACGGAAAGAGCTAAAACAGATTTTGTCGGGCTACTCGAGGTAAGCGAAAAATATGCATTCGTTGTGCCAAATGATGATAAAACACCGGTAGACTTCTTCATACCTTTAGATAAGCTAAATGGCGCTAAACATGGAGAGGTTGTTTTGGTTAAAATGACAAGCTGGTCTGCCGACCAAAAGAGCCCATACGGAAAAATAGTTGAAGTGTTCGGAAACCCAGAAGATAATAATGTTGAGATGCGGTCTATTCTGGCAAACAAAGGTTTTACTTCTGGTTTTCAGCGAGTAGTTGAGCGGGAAGCGGAACAAATTTCTTTAGAAATTTCTAAAGAAGAAATTGCCAAAAGAAAAGACTTTAGAGATGTGTTAACATTTACCATCGACCCGGCCGATGCTAAAGACTTTGACGATGCGCTTTCCTTCAGGAAATTAGAAAACGGGAACATCGAAGTTGGAGTCCATATTGCAGATGTAACTCACTATATAAAGCCGGGAAGCGCCTTAGACGAGGAGGCCATTAACCGAGCAACGTCAGTATATCTTGTTGATAGAGTTATTCCGATGCTTCCCGAAAGGTTGTCAAATGGGGTTTGTTCCCTTAGGCCCAATGAAGAAAAATTATGTTTTGCTGCTGTTTTCGAAATAGATAAAGATGCCAAAGTACTAAGTACTTGGATTGGGCGGACTGTAATTTATTCTGATAAACGATTTACATACGAAGATGTTCAAGAAACTATTGAGGCTAAAGATGGACTTTACGTTGATGAAATACTTCAATTAAATACTCTAGCAAAAAAGCTTCGCGACAATAGAATGAATGAGGGTTCGATTAGTTTCGATCGTGTAGAAGTTCGTTTTAAACTAGACGAACATGGCGATCCTGATGGTGTTTATTTCAAGGAACAGAAAGATGCCCACAAGCTTATTGAGGATTTTATGCTTTTGGCAAACAGGTCTGTCGCTTTGTATGTTTCTAAATTAGACCGCAAAGACAAAACATTCGTTTACCGAATACATGATGATCCGGATCCAGATAAAATCTCGGCTTTCAGCCAGTTTATCTCTCGGTTTGGATATAAAGTAGACGAAAACAGGGTGCAATCATCTCTTAACCAGATACTAGACGCTGTTAAAGGAAAGCCTGAAGCTAATGTTGTAGAAACACTTGCTATTCGAACAATGGCTAAGGCAGTATACACAACTAAAAATATTGGCCATTACGGTTTAGGTTTTAGTCATTATTCGCACTTTACATCACCTATTAGAAGGTATCCTGATGTAATGACGCATAGATTGTTATGGTATTATTTGACTGGCGAAGGAGTTAAGGTCGATCCCGAAGAAATCGAGGACGTTTGCAAACACTGTTCACAACAAGAAAGGTCTGCCGTTGAAGCCGAACGAGAATCAACTAAATATTTTCAAGCCTTAACGCTTAATGATAAAGTTGGTGAAACATTCGCTGGGCTCATTTCTGGTGTAACCGATTTTGGGTTTTTTGTAGAAGTTGAAGAAAACAAATGCGAAGGATTGGTTCGGTTGGCAGACATGAAAGATGATCATTACTATTTTGATGAAAAAAACTTTCAAGTCATAGGTAACAATAAGGGGGCAATCTACCAGTTGGGTCAAAAAGTTATGATTAAGGTCCGAAATGTCAATTTGGTTAAAAAGCAAATTGATTTTGAAATATTGCCCCAAGACTAGGCAACGTGTTGACCCGAAAAAAACTGCAAAAAATAAATTTGGTCGGGGCTAGATATTAGCTTACCTAAGGTTAAATATTAGTTTTCTAATATTCTCACTATTTTCCATGTCACATATCATTCGTTCCTCAGGAGTATCAATAGTGTCCACACCATTCTTTCGATAGAAGTCTAGGCAAATATTTCCCGGGGTTAATAGAGTTTCCGCTAGCGTCCCAAATTCTTTATCAAATCCATCAACCGTTTCTAATAGCTCCTGAGAATAAAAAGACTTGAGGTCTGCTGTTTTTAACTCATTTGCAATTGTCTTCCTGTTCTCTGTAGAGTCATCATACCAATCAAATATGTCGTCCATATATTGACAACATGCGCCAAGCTTATAAAGTGCTTTTTCGTTTTTTAATTCTGCATCCAACAAACTAAAAAGTAACAAGGCCGAGCACCCTCCTTTTTCTTCTGTAATTTTTCTAATTTCTTCTTTTGAAGTATTTGCAATAAGTTGCTTTTTGCTGTTTTCTTGTGCGTCCGTTAATTTTAAAAAACAGCTTAAAAACGACCGTTTTTTGTTCATTTTTTGAAAAAGTGGCCGATAAAACATCAAAAACATCAATTCTTCGTCATTATATGGTTGTGTGCTCGGTTCCCTTAAAAGTAAAACTATTCTCTCTTTTGGGGTGTTCCTTTTATCAAACAAATCATCATATACAGGAGCGAGATGACTGAGTAAAACAATTCGCTCCAGCTCATCATCAAATATTCTTCTGCTAATTAATTTTTCAAAGCTCAAGCCCATCAATCCAAAGCTTTTTACATATTGGCGTCCTCGGTTAAAGTGTTTCGACTTAAGTAAATACTGATTTTCTTGGTCTTGGAAGCCTAGCTTTTTATAGAGGCTTTTATAATCAAACGCCTCCAGCTTCTTTAAATACTTGCGGAGCTGCCAAGCTGATTTAATATTTGAAAATATTCCCATCTGCGCTGATAAAAGTACTTTTGTTTATCGAAATGTCATTCTTTAAGAAATATAAAAAGCCGATTGATCTACTTTTTTGGATTGTTCTTGTTGCTATTATTGCTTATAAATTTGGCTATCAACAAATGGCTCCGTCTATTACTTTCTCTGAGTTGTTATTAGTCAATGAAGCTGGTCAAAAATTTAGAATTGAAGATTATTCGGACCAAAATTTACTAATCAATTTTTACCAATCTTGGTGCGGACCATGCATTCAAGAAATGCCGTCTCTAAGTAATGCTTATCTAAAGTTAAAAAAAGATGACTTTGTTTTTATAGCCGTCTCTGACGAGCCATTTAACTTAATTAACGAAGTGAAGTCGAGAACAGATGATCAAATGATATTTCTACAATCGAAACAAAGCTTCGATAAAATAGGTGTTCGTGCCTATCCAACCAGTTACCTGATTAACAAAAAGGGAGAAATTGTTTTCGAAAAGGTTGGACGAGAACAATGGGATTCCCCTGAAATGGAGGCACATTTTCGGGAACTAGTTCAATAATCTTTTGCATTTTTGACTCTTATGTTTTTTCATACTATCATGGTTGCTTTTTGCCTCGTGAAAACGTATTAAAAAATAATTATTTATGATTAATTTATCCTTCAAAAACCCTTATTTAATAATAGTCCTAGCAGTTGTCGTGCTTGTTCTTTCTGGGGTTTTGATTCCTAGAATGCCTATTGATGTTCTTCCGCAATTTAAAAAATCTGCCATGCAGATTTTAACCCTCTACCCAGGAATGCCGGCTGAGGTCGTTGAAAAAGATATCACAAGCCGGATGGAGCGTTGGACGGGACAATCTCCAGGGATTGAGAAACAGTTGTCAAAAAGTTTAATGGGCGTGAGTATTGTTACCAACTATTATGGTGAAGATGTTGATCCCGCAGAAGCTATGGCGAATACTTCTGCTTATGCCATGAGCGATATGTACTATCAGCCTCCGGGCACATTGCCGCCAATGGTTCAGCCATTTGACCCTACAGCAAGTAAGCCGTTAATGTTGCTTACTGTTAGCAGTAAAATAAAAAGTGGGAAAGAATTATACGGTATTGCATATTATAACCTGCGACAAATGCTTAGCGGTGTGCCTGGAATTGTTGCTCCAGCAGCTTATGGTGGCACAAAAAGAAGGGTTCACATTTATGTTAATCCTGTTAAGCTTGAAGCTTTAGGTATTTCTCAAACGGAAATAAATGATGCTATTAAAGAAAATACCACAATGATTCCTTCTGGTATAGCCGAAATCGGAATAATGAATTATGCCATAGATGCTAAGGGGATGATTATTGATGTAGATGATTTCAATGATATTGTAATCACTTACAAAAATGGAAAACCAATTTATGTTAAAGATGTTGGCCATGCGGAAGATGCAAGCGTAATCCAAACCAATATTGCACGGGTTGATGGCAAAAGCCAAGTATACCTCCCTATTTTTAAACGACCTGGCGCAAATACAATTGAATCTGTAAACGGTGTAAAAAATGCACTACCTCAATTAAAAGAAAGAATGCCAAAAGACGTTAATCTAGATGTAATTTTTGATCAAAGCTCCTATGTTCGTAACTCAATCTCTGGACTTGCCAATGCTGGTATAGGTGGGTTAGTGCTTGTGGTTATTGTATTGGTTCTTTTCTTAGGAAATTTTCGTTCCGCACTGGTCGTGTCGATCAGCCTACCACTTTCTATTCTTTTCTCATTTATCGTATTGTCTATGACTGGACAGGCGATTAACAGTATTACATTAGGTGGAATCGCTTTAGTTCTTGGGCTATTGGTTGATAATTCCATTGTTGTTTTGGAAAACATCGACCGCCACTTAAAAATGGGTAAATCTGCGTGGCAAGGAGCGCTCGATGCTGCGCAAGAAGTCGCAACGCCAGTACTGGCTTCAACGCTCGTAATTATCGTGGTATTCTTTCCTGTAGTTTTCTTAACCGGAATGGCTAAGTTTTTGTTCTCTCCGTTGGCTATCACCGTTGCAGGAGCGATGTTAGGGTCTTACTTGTTCTCTTTAACACTAGTGCCTTTGGCCGCTGCCTATTTGTTCAAAAATAAACTTCCCGAAGCTGGAGAACAAACGCAGTCTATGAGTTTTTTCCAACGATTTGTTGAATTTCTACGCGTCAAGTATGAAGGCAGCTTGGTTACTGCTCTAAATTACAAATGGGGAGTTTTAGCTGCCGTTGCGGGGCTGTTTGTTTTTTCATTATTCGTAATGAAAAATAAATTGGGCTATGAGCTGTTCCCTCAGTCTGATGTTGGGCAAATGGAAATTATGGTTCGGATGGAGTCAGGTACTCCGCTTAAAACAACAGAGCAAACCATTATCGAAATGGAGGAAGTTTTAAGAAAAGAGCTGGGAACAGATTTAGAGCAATTAATTTCGAACATTGGTGTGTTTTACGACCTACCGGCGGCATATACTCCAAATTCCGGAACTCAAGATGCATTTATAGGTATTCAACTTACTCCTGAACACCAAACTAGCACCTTCAGTTATGCCGGTCGATTAAGGGAGCTATTAACCGATAAATTTCCTGGGATAGAGCTTAGTTTTAATACGGGAGGATTAATCACCGCCGCTCTTAATGATGGCAAGCCAGCTCCAATTGACGTGCAAATAATAGGAAATAATCTTCAGGAATTAAGAAAAATAGCTGAACGCATTAGAGATACCATTACAGATATTACAGCGACTAGAGATGTGCGGATACTTCAACGAATTGACCAACCGACAAAAGACATTGATATTGACAGAATAAAAGCAGCAGAACTTGGCGTTAAGCCTGTAGACGCCATTAAAAACATGGTGTCGGCGTTAAATTCTTCTGCAACTTTCGATAAAGCATTTTGGATTGATGAAAAAAATGGAAACCATTACTATGTTGGCGTTACTTACCCCGAGCACCTAATTAATGATGAGTATATCCTTTCTAATGTTAACGTGTCTAGCCAAACTCATGACAAACCGGTTCCTTTTAGAAGCTTCTCGAAGATTAGCGAATCTACCAACCCGGTTGAAATAAATCACTACAAACTTCAAAGAGTTTTCAATGTGTATGCCAATGTTGAAGGGTCTGATATTGGTTCTGTGTCGAACGAAATTCAGCGGAGAGTTGATGCAATGAAATTTCCTAAGGGGTATAAAGTTAATTTTCAAGGTGAAATTGCATTGATGAGAACCTCTTTTTCTGACCTTGGCATAGGAATGGGGCTAGCTGTGCTTTTGGCCTTTCTAATTATCATACCTCTATTTCGATCATTTCGTCAGCCGCTAATTATTATTATGGCTTTCCCTTTGGGAATAATTGGTGTAGCGCTACTCATGTGGGTAACCGATACCAATCTAAATATTCAGTCACTCATGGGTATTATAATGATGATTGGCATCGCTGTGTCGTATGGAAATATTCTTATTGACAGAATTAACGGGTTAATTACAGAGGGTCAAGAAAAAGGCGAAGCAATTATTAGCGGTGCTACGGATCGGTTTCGTCCTGTTTTGATGACTGCCGGAACCACCATTTTCGGATTATTGCCTACAGCAATGGCAACAAGCGCGGGAACAGAAGCCAATGTTCCTTTGGCAATTGCAGTAATTGGAGGAACATTCATGGCGACCCTGCTTACTTTGTATATAATTCCTATTCTTTACTTATTGATTGCAAAAAATAAAACCGACAAAGAATGATGAAAAGAAATAAAAATCAACTGCTCATATCCTTATTGATCTCTGTCGTTTTATTATGTTCTTGCGGAAATAAAGAGCATGAGGTGGATTCCTCTGCGAAGGAGGATAAAATGATTAGCCAGCTTCAGTCAGTGGAAGTAGTAAATCCTATAGAAAGGTCATTCACTGCCAATATTTTAATTACGGGAACGGCCGAACCCAATCAGAAGGTTACTATTTATGCAATGGAGAGTGGTTATGTGCAAAACATCTTGGTTGACATCGGTGATGTTGTTGCTAAAGGTGCTGTAATTGCAGAATTGTCGAACCCAGAGCTGCTCAGACAATTAGAAGAGAAAGAGGCTCAATTAAGTGCTAATGAGTCCACCTATAAGAGATTAAGCTCAATTCAAGAAAAAACCCCGGCATTAACCACAATCCAGCTAGTGGAGGACGCTGAAGCAAATTATCTTACCACTAAAGCCGCTGTTTCTTCTATTCAAGATCGCTTACGTTTTTTGCAGGTCAAAGCCCCCTTTAGCGGAAAAGTCACCAAACGTATGATTGATAATGGTGCACTAATTCAGAGCGGACTGACCCAAAGTCGTCCCCAAGGGATTATTGAATTGCAAGATGTTAACCCAATAAGGTTAACCATTCCTCTGCCAGAATCTGATATCGTTTCTATAAATAAAGGCACTGAGGTTGATGTTTCTTTCCCTGAGCTGCCGGGAGCACTATTAAAGGCTAAAGTGAGCAGAATGGCCGGTGCGCTAGACCCTGCCTCTAAAACTCTTCTCGTAGAAATAGACCTAGATAATTCAGATGATAAAATTAAACCTGGCATGTATGCTAAAGCCTTAGTTAAGGTAAATAGCCGAAAGGGCGTTATTTCTCTTCCGGTTACGGCGCAGTCCATTTTCCAAAATCAGCCAGTTGTTTTAATAGTAAACAACAACGAAGTCGAGCAAGTTTCTTTACGAAAAGGCTTGGCGGGAAAAGATTATTTTGAAGTATTAAATCCAGAGATAAACGCTAATTCTTTGGTTATCGTTCAAGGAAAAGGGCTGGTAAAGGCTGGCCAAATTGTAACTCCCGTATTAAAAAACGAGTAGAGAATGAGTCAACCTATACAGTCTGCTAAACTCCTTTTATTTATTCTGTTTTTCGGAATGTCATCGATGGTTCTATCACAAGATAGTTTAGTTCCTATTAATTTGGAAACGGTACTTAAACTTGGGGGAGCAAACAATCTCACTATTAAAGAATATAAATTAAGACACGAGCTTGCTTTGGCTGATGTTGCGAAAGCAAAAGAGTGGTGGCTACCAGACTTATATGCGGGTACTTCTATTCATCAATTATGGGGAAACGCCATGAATGGTAATGGGGCATTTTTTACTGATGTTAACCGTCAAAATTTTTGGGGGGGGCTTGGTGTTAATGCGTGTTGGGATTTTGGAACGGGTTTGTATCTTACCGATGCAGCAAAATTAAATACACAAGCGGTTTCGTTCGCATCGGAAGCGGAGCGGAATAAAGCTTTGCTAATGACGATAGAAACCTATTATGATTTCCTTGTCACTCAGCTCTACTCCAAAGAATATTCACAATTGGCTAAACAGGCTGGGATAATTGCAGCTCAAATCGAAATGCAAGTTGCAGCCGGTTTGCTATATGACTCGGAATTACTATTAGCGCAGAGCAACTTCAGCCATCTGCAGGTCCAGATGATGTCCGCTCGTATGAAACACAATAATCAAGCTGCATTGCTAATACAATTACTAAACCTAGATCCTAAAACTCAGTTAGTCTGCATTGACAGCTTGCTTGTGCCTATAAAGTTAATAGGTCTGGAGAAAAGTTTAGATGGTTCTATTGAACCTATCTATCAAAAAAGACCAGAGTTAAAAAGCATGGACTTGAGTTTGCAGGCATTAAATGCAGCCAAGAAAACTACTACTACCGGCCTTCTTCTGCCTAAGTTTAGTATAGGTGGATACGGGTCATACTTTGGTGGTGCGTTTTCTCCTTTTGGACCAACTAGCGAAATTAATGCCTCTCTTATTTGGACGGTTCCTGCGGGGAGGCTTATTTATGCTGGAGAGCTAAAACACTACGATGCTCGAATTGCATTGCAAGAAAATGAAATTTTACAAGCAAAAGCAAGTATTAATAAGGCTGTCATCAGCTCCCGCGCACAAATCTTGTTGGCAAAACAACAATTAGATATTGCTTTAGCGGGTAGTAAGTTAGCTGAAAAAGCCATGAAGCAATGTCTGCAAAGACAAAGCCTTGGTACCGTTCGTCCGTTTGAAATTTTACAAGCACAAGAAGTGTATATCAAATCCAGATTAGATTTCCTTACCTCTGTTTCCCTATATAACAAAGCGCAATATCAGCTTTTTGTTGCCGAAGGCAACAACCTTTAGATTTTTTGATTTCGAAAATATTACCTCTTCCGCTCTTCAATTGGTTGGCTCGTTAACTAACTATTTCTGCAGCGGATAAGTGATTTCTTCTTTTGCATATAGCATATACGATTCATTTTTTTTGTGTTTCTCTATTCATCGTATCTTTGCTGAATGAAAATTTATGTATTAGCTCTCTCTTTCGTTATGACTGTCTTCACTGTTTATGCTCAGGGACCAATGGCCAATGGCCCTGCCGGGACAAGCGAAGAATCTGAATGGCAAACAATTAATTTAGGCGGTGGTGTAATTTACGAAGGCTATATGCTGCATGGGAATTTTAATGGTGATGGTACCATGATTTATCAAGACTCTAGCATGTATTCTGGAGAATGGAAAGATGGCTTAAGAAACGGAACGGGAACAATGAACTGGAGAAACGGAGGCGTTTACCAAGGTAAATGGAAAGAAGATTTAATGCAGGGTAGGGGAACCATGCGGTGGAAAAATGGAAATTTATTTGTGGGTCATTTTGAAAACAGTAAACCCTCGGGAAAAGGGACAATGATCTATGCTGATGGATCTAAGCATGTGGGCCTGTTTACCAATGGTGTGCCTAACGGGAAAGGGAAAAGTAAAACTATTGATGGTGTTGTCGAAAAAGGCATTTGGGTAAATGGTGCCAAACAATAATTTTTATCGCATATTTCTTTGGGTTGAGTTAACGCTGCTATTTGTTCTTATTCCAGTGGCTATTAGCCAAGCTATCCCGACATGGATTAAGATTGCTGCTGTTTTGTTGGGAGTTGCTTATGTGATTTACGTTTCTAATAAAGTTGGCCTATTAAAGCTGCGATTCTTTCCCGCTGTGTTTTCTTCTGTGGGCAAAAGGTCTTCTTTAATCTGCCTCCTTGTATTTGTCGTTGCAACTACTGCTTGCGGTTATTCTCTTGAACCCTCCCTTTTGTTTCAGTTCCCCCTACGAAGGCCTTTAATGTGGCTAGGCATCTGTTTAGGCTATTCTTTATTTTTTGCCTTTCCTTTAGAGTTTATCTATCGTGTTTTCTTCTATAATCGTTACCGCGCATTGTTCGGAACGCACTTTGTTTTTGTGCTTTACAACTCGTTACTTTTCGCTTTAGCTCATTTGATGTTTGGTAATAACCTCGTTCTAGTAATAGCTTTTATTGGTGGGCTACTCTTCAATTACTCTTACTCGAAAAACCAATCTTATCTCCTTGTAGGTATTGAACACAGCGTTTACGGTTGCTGGCTATTTACAATCGGAATGACTGAATTGCTGGCGCTCCCCAACTAATAAATCCAGGCAAGACAAACGGTTAATACAATGTCGTCATTTGTTAGGGTGATCGATGCTGGGGTAGATTCAACATGATCGGTGCCCATAAAAGAAAGGGCTCCAATAGCATCATCAGTATCTGGGAGGGTTGTTGGCTGTGGAGGTATAGTATAACTAATGATTAGGCGCGCATAACAATGGGCTTAGTTATTCAATAATACTTAATCAAATAACTTCCCTTTTTGGAATTTCATTCATCGCTCTTTCGGCAATTGCAGTTATTGAAAGAGCTGGATTTACGCCAGGATTAGCAGAAATCATAGAGCCATCAATCACATACATATCACGATACCCAAAAACACGATTGTCTTTATCGATTACGCCCGTTTCTTTGTTCTCGCCCATAACTGCGCCACCTAATATGTGCGCTGTTGAAGGAATTCCAGCAATAGATTCAAGGGCGAAAGATGACGGTTTACCTTTTGTTATTTGGCTATATTTTTTGGTTAATTCAATAGATTCCTTAATAAATGGGGTTGGTGGTTTGCCTTGTCCTATAGATGAGCTCATCAACCCAAAAATGTTTCTTTTAAATTTAAGAGTGCTGTCTATTGTTTGCATAAAAAGCAATACCACCGTGGTTTTAGACCAGCTATTAAGAACATACATTTTTACATAGGCCCAGGGCGACCTTATTAGTATTGATGCTGTTTTAAACAATCTACTCCAGGCATTATTCCCCACAGAATATGGTAAATGAAATAATTTCCAAAACCCAGACCCTTCTGAATATCTAACAACTTCTAGGTGACTTTTTTCATCGGTATGAAGAATACTTCCTATAGCAACACCTCTAGAAACATCCGAGCTGCTGTCTGCCTTAGAAATACTTACCAATGTTTCGTTATTTGTTCGGATCTCCTGTCCTAGCATCTCTGACAAAAGAGGCAGAGATTTGTTTTTTAGTTTTAAAAGCAATTTAACTGTGCCTAAAACCCCTCCTGCAAAAACAATTCCTTTGGCTACAAACTCTTTTCGTTTAAAAAACCCTGTGCTTGATTTAGATTTAACCACATATCCCTCGCCTTTTTCACTACTAATAGGGATAACATCATAAACTTCGTTTTCAGCTAATATTTCAGCGCCTTCTTTTTGGGCGAAATGCAAGTAATTTTTATCTAATGTGTTCTTTGAGTCGTTTCGGCATCCTGTCATACATCCTCCACAAAAATTACACCCGGTTCGGTCTGGGCCCTCTCCGCCGAAATAAGGATCACTTACTGTTTCATTTTCTTTACCAAAAAAGACCGCAACCGTTGTCTGCTCAAATTTATCTCCCTTGCCTATCGCTTCAGCCAGTTGTTTTAGCTCAACATCACCCTCAAACAATTTAGGTGTTTTAGCAGCTCCCAGCATCTTTAATGCTATTTGGTAAAAGGGCTTCAATTCGGTTTCCCAATCGCTGAGGTTCCCCCAGCTTCCTGTGGTATAAAAATCCTTTTTCGGAATGGGGAGTGTGTTCGCATAGACCAAAGAGCCTCCGCCAACACCTGTTCCTGAAATAATTGCCACATGTTTAAGTATTGTCAATTTCATTATACCAAAACACCGTAACAATGGAACCCATAGCCATTTCCTTATGTTCCAATTTGTTTTAGCAAAATCTTCGG
>CAJQPE010000003.1 GCA_905480125.1 uncultured Flavobacteriales bacterium
CTTTTATTGTAAAACTCAAGTACCAATTCGGGTTCTTTCGTCCACGCTTCGGGAGTGGCAACATCCATAATGTTGTATTCTTCCCAGAGCCCGTCAGAATCTCTAAATGTTTTGATTCCACTCTCTGCGCTAATGCCTGCCCCGGTGAATACAATGACTTTTTTCATGCTAACCAAAGGTAGAATAATTCTGTAAAAGATGATGTGGTAAAAGTATGGTGGTCTTTCTCAGTAATTTATACTTTTACCGGTTATTAAATTAAGCGGTATATATGGCAAAAGTTAGGAAGCAAGAGGCGTTAGATTATCATTCTGATGGAAGAAAAGGAAAGATTGAAGTAGTTCCAACAAAACCCTATAGCTCACAACGAGATTTAACACTAGCTTATTCTCCAGGGGTGGCCGAACCGTGCTTGAAAATTGCAGAAAACAAGGAAGACGTATATAAATACACAGCTAAAGGTAATTTGGTGGCAGTCATTTCTAATGGTACTGCAGTTTTGGGTTTAGGTAATATTGGCCCTGAAGCTTCTAAACCCGTTATGGAAGGAAAAGGTTTGCTGTTTAAGATATTTGCAGATATCGATGTGTTTGATATTGAAGTTGATGCAACAGATGTTGAAGCTTTTGTGAATACCGTTAAGTCAATTTCTCCAACATTTGGAGGGATTAATTTGGAAGACTTAAAGGCTCCGGAGTGTTTTGAAATTGAAAGAAGACTCAAAGAGGAATTGAATATTCCTATTATGCATGATGACCAGCACGGCACGGCTATAATTTCTTCGGCGGCATTGATAAATGCTCTTTCATTAGCTGATAAAAAAATTGAGGACGCAAAAATTGTTATCAATGGAGCAGGAGCAGCTGCAGTTTCTTGTGCTAAATTGTATTTGGCCTTGGGTGCAAGAAAAGCAAATATACTCATGGTTGATAGCAAGGGGGTAATCACAACCAGAAGAGAGAATCTTGATGAGCAAAAACAGTTTTTTGCAACTGAAACATTTCTAGAAACATTAGAAGAAGCAATGGTCGATTCAGATGTGTTTTTAGGGCTATCGAAAGGTGATATTGTTTCATCTGATATGATCAATACCATGTCAGATAAACCAATCGTTTTTGCTTTAGCAAACCCTGACCCTGAGATCCCTTATAAAACTGCTATAAAAACTAGAGAAGACATTATTATGGCAACGGGGAGGTCTGATCATCCAAATCAAGTAAACAATGTACTTGGATTCCCATTTATTTTTAGAGGAGCACTAGATGTTAGGGCTACATGTATTAATGAGGAGATGAAAATGGCCGCGGTACACGCAATTGCAGAATTAGCAAGAGAGTCTGTTCCTGAAAGCGTTAACGAAGCTTATGGAACTAAAAATATTTTGTTCGGAAAAGATTATATCATTCCCAAACCTTTAGATCCAAGGTTAATTTTAACAGTGGCGCCAGCCGTAGCTAAAGCAGCAATTGATTCTGGAGTTGCGTTGGAAAAGATTAAAGATTGGGATGGTTATGTTGAAGAACTTGAGAATAGACTAGGCCATGACAGCAAGTTAGTCCGAAGTATGACAGAAAGGGCTAAGCATAATCCGCAGCGGGTAGTTTTTGCCGAAGCGGATAATTATAAAATACTAAAAGCTGCACAAATTGTTCGTGATGAAGGGATAGCAGAACCAATTCTTTTAGGTAAAAAGAAAAAAATAGCTAATTTAATCGAACAATATCAGCTCGACTTAGATAATGTTGAAATTATCGATCCAAGATCTGAGAAAGAAGAGGAAAGAAGAAATGAATTTGCAGCGCTATTATATCAAAAGCGGCAGAGGCGGGGAATGACTTTAGTTGAGGCGCAGCATGAAATGCGCGAGCGAAACTATTTTGGTGCAACAATGGTTGAAACAGGTCAAGCAGATGCTTTGATTTCTGGCTTAACTAGAAATTATCCCGATACTATTCGTCCTGCTTTGCAGATTATAGGTGTTGATAAGCAAGCCGGAGTAAATCGTATTGCTGGAATGTATATTCTAATTACAAAAAGAGGTCCAATATTTTTAGCAGATACTACGATTAATGAAAATCCAACAGCCGAAGAATTGGCTGAAATAACTGTAATGGCAGCCGAATCTGTTAAGCGATTTAAAATGAAACCTAATGTGGCACTGTTGTCCTTTTCCAATTTCGGTTCGTCTATGGGAGACGATCCTGAGAAAATGAGAAGGGCTGCAAAAATTCTTCATGAACAACACCCTAATCTAACTGTTGATGGCGAAATGCAGGCAAATTTTGCACTGAACAAAGAGTTGTTAAAAGACATTTTTCCATTTTCTCAATTATCCGGAAAGAATACAAATACGTTAATTTTCCCCAATTTATCTTCTGGGAATATTGCTTATAAATTGATTCAAGAAATGACTTCAGCAGAAGCTATTGGGCCAATATTATTGGGAATGAAAAAGGCCGTCCATATTTTACAACTAGGTAGCTCGGTTCGAGAAATCGTAAACATGGTTACAATAGCTGTATTAGACGCTCAAACTAGAAAAAAGAAATGATAGAATTTATTAAAGGTAGATTAGTCGCAAAATACCCAACTCATGCAATTATTGAAACAAATGGGCTAGGGTACTTTATAAATATTTCACTCACAACTTATTCTGATATAACAGATGCCGAAGAAGTAAAGTTACTTATTTACTATTCCGTTAATGTAGATGTGCGTTCAGGATCAAGTAATCATATTTTATTTGGGTTCGTTAAAGAAGAAGAAAGAAATTTATTCAAGCTATTGATTGGAATTTCGGGCGTTAGCGCCAATACGGCAAGAATGATGCTGTCTTCTTTAAATCCATCAGAATTGGGTAACGCTATTGGTTCTGAAAATGTTGCGGTAATCAAAAGCGTGAAAGGTATAGGCCCTAAATTGGCACAAAGAATTGTAACAGAATTAAAAGATAAAATTTCAGGACTCGAAATATCTTCAACTAATTCTTTGGCGCAAAGCAATACTATAAGTGAAGAAGCGTTATCTGCATTGCTTGCCCTAGGTTTTGAGAAATCTAAGGTCAATAAAGTAGTGAATAATATTGTGAAAAATCAAGGTGAAATAACTGTTGAAGCCTTAATTAAGTTGGCTTTGCAGCAGATGTAGATAGTTTTGTTAAAGGTATTAAAAGTAAATACAAGACTTCTTCTTGCGTTGATGATATTGATTTCATCGAGTTTAATTTCTGATGCACAAACAGATGTGAGAGATACTCTCGCATTTCCTTTTAATGACAATGGAGACCAACCGTTAAACAATAATGACAATGGTGGGTTATTTCTTTCAGAGCCAGCAAATATTAAAACCAATGTTGTTTTCAACCCTGAAACAGGGCAATACGAAGTAATCAAGACAATTGGAGATGAACTTCCATACCAGCCTCCAACAGAAATTGGCCTAGACGATTACCTTGATTATTCTATGGATAAATCAAAAAAGGATTATTGGAGGATGAAGAGTGAGGAGCAACGTAAAGGTGTTCAAATAGGTTATCGTCCAGAAATTGAAATTGAAAGTGAGGTTATTGATAAGATTTTTGGCGGTAGCACAGTTGATATAAAACCAACAGGATCGGCAGAGTTAAGGTTTGGGGGTAAAGTTCAACACACAGATAATCCTCAAGTCCCGATAAGAAACAGAACTGTAGGAACGTTTGAATTTGACATGAAAATTCAGCTAAACGTGATTGGTACGGTTGGAGATAAAATGAAGTTGTCCACCAATTACAATACAGAGAGTACGTTTGAGTTCGAAAATCAAATGAAACTTGAATATACAGGATATGAGGATGAGATTATCAAGAAAATAGAGGCAGGTAATGTATCGTTGCCCTTAACAGGTTCCCTTATTACTGGTAGTCAAACGCTTTTCGGTATAAAAACACAACTTCAGTTTGGTCGTTTAATGGTTACCTCGGTTTTATCAAAGCAGAACGGAAAAAAGTCTGAAATAACAGTAGAAGGAGGGGCGCAAATTCAAGAATTTGAAGTTAAAGCTGACCAGTACGAGCAGAATAAACACTTCTTTTTGTCGCATTATTTTAGAGACAGCTACGAACAGGCGGTCGCGTCTCCTCCAATCATTAAATCGTTAGTAAATATTACTCGTGTTGAGTTGTGGGTTACAAATACAAATAACACTACAGAGAATACCAGAAACGTAATTGCCTTTCAAGATATCGGCGAATCCGATCCTGATAATATATTTAATATGTTTTTAGCATCCCCGAGCGGGCCATCGAGCCAGCTGCCAAAAAATGAAGCAAATGCATTATATGGAACTTTGAATGGAGGAGGCGTGCCTGACATAAGAGGGTTTACATATTCGAGTGCAGCTTTAGGAGGGCTAAACATGAAAGCAAAAAAAGACTATCAAAAAGTTGAGCTAGCAAGAAGACTTAATGAAAACGAATACTATATACACCCACAGTTAGGCTATATATCGATGCGTCAAGAATTAAATCTCAATCAGATGCTGGCTGTAGCTTTCCAGTACACCTATCAAGGGGTGACTTATCAAGTTGGCGAGTTTTCTGACGATGTGCAGGGTCAAGATGCTTTATTTCTTAAACTATTAAAAACTACCGAAAGAAATACAAGAATACCTATGTGGGATTTAATGATGAAAAATGTGTATTCGATTGGAGCGTATAATGTTCAGAAAGAAGGTTTTGAATTAGAAGTATGGTACTTAAATAGAAACACAGGAGTAAATAATAATTATTTGCCTGAAGGGCCTGCAAGAACCAAAGAAAAACAGCTACTTGGATTGCTAGGGCTAGATGAATTGACGGTAACTAATTTGAAAGGTAAGGACGGGGTGTTTGATTACATAGAAACCCCCCGCATGACCATCGTCCCCCAAAATGGAAGAATTATTTTCCCTGTATTAGAACCTTTTGGATCGCATATCCATACTTTATTTGATGACGATAAAATTGCAGCTAAATATGCATTTGATTCACTTTATACCAATACGCAAACAAACGCTAAAGTAAAATTTCCAGAAAAAAATCGATACAGTATCCGAGGAGAAACGAAATCTACATCAGGTTCCGAAATTTCTTTGGGTGCAATAAATATTCCTGAAGGTTCTGTTGTTGTCACTTCGGGAGGTGTGCCACTTATCGAAAATACTGATTACCTTGTTGATTATAATATTGGCCGGGTTACAATTATTAATCAGTCGATTTTGGAATCGGGCACACCAATTAAGATTGCATTAGAAAGTCAACAATTGTTCAATATTCAGCCGAAAACACTATTTGCATCCCGTTTTGATTATACGATTTCTGATGATTTGATTCTTGGTGGAACTGTAATGAATTTGAGCGAAAAGCCAATTACAAACAAGGTAAATCAGGGTTCTGAGCCCATGTCTAATACCATCATTGGTTTCGATGGAAATTATAAAACTGAGTCTCAGTTTTTGACAGCAATGGTTGATAAAATTCCGTTAATCAACACAAAAGAAAAGTCAAATATTAATGTTGGTGGTGAGGTAGCTAAGTTATTCCCTGGCGTATCAAGAGCGATAGATTTAGGAAGTGACGGGCCAACTGCTTATATAGATGATTTTGAAGGAAGCCAGACAGCAATAGATATAAAGTCTGGCTCTGCATCGACATGGATAATTGCAAGTACCCCGCAAGGTCAACCGGATAAATTTCCAGAAGGTAATTTGGTAGGAGACTTGGCTTATGGATATAATCGTGCAAAATTATCTTGGTATACTATGGATCCGCTTTTTTACCCAACGAGAAATGACCCAAATATGCCAGAAAATGTTGAGGCGGACGTTACGATGACAGCAAATCACTTTATGCGTGAGATTCAGCAAAAGGAGGTTTTTCCAGATAAAGATCCAATTGTTGGGTCTTTCAACAATATTGTTACGCTTGATATGGCTTACTATCCAGAAGAAAGAGGCCCTTATAACTACGATGTAGATGGTCAAAATAGTGAAGGAGAACAATACGGATATGGGTTAAATGCAGATGGCAGTTTGAAAAATCCTGAGAAGAGGTGGGGTGGCATTATGCGTGAATTAACTACAAATGATTTCGAAGCTGCAAATGTTGAATACATCCAGTTTTGGGTTATGGATCCATTTGCTGAGAGTGATAACCCTGAATATCCGCAGGAAGATATGTCCGGTAAGCTCTATTTCAATATTGGTCAAATATCGGAAGATATTTTGCGTGATGGTCGGAAGACATTCGAGCAAGGTATGCCAATTGATCAAACAAATTCTCAAGATTTATCTAATGCAGGAGATTTTTCCGTTTGGGGAAGACTTCCGCCATCGGGAACACAAGCTGTCGTAAATGCATTTGTCAACGATCCGGAATCAAGGCCGCATCAAGACGTTGGTTTGGATGGATTAAGAGATGAAGAAGAGGTTATTTTCTTTAATGATAACTATATTCAAAAAATAGTGCAAGATCCGAGTTTAGGATCTGGAAGTGTAGCCTTTAGCAATGCTACTTCGGATCCTTCAGCTGATGATTACAAGTTTTTTAGAGATGACGATTATGATGCACAGAATTTCAATATTTTACAGAGATACAAAGAATTTAACGGATTAGAGGGTAATTCACCAACTTCAGCTCAGTATGCTAATCAAAATCAAAATGGATACCCAACTACCTCATCTCAACGCCCGCATGTGGAAGATATAAACAATGACAACACCTTAGATGAAACTGAGAG
>CAJQPE010000004.1 GCA_905480125.1 uncultured Flavobacteriales bacterium
ATAGGAATATTGTAAATTGCCTCAATTTCTTTCGCTATTAGTTCTTTTATCTTGCTCTTCAAAACGTCATGATTTGCGATAAATGTAACCTATTTCTGCTGTATTAATTGCCTTACTCGCTCCAAATCTTCAATTGTATCAACAGCAAATGTTTGATGCTTCGTTATTCCCACACGAATTCTATTACCGTTTTCTAACCAACGCAGTTGTTCTAAACTTTCAGCTTTTTCGTATGTTGTTTGCTCCATTTTAGAAAACTCTTCCAGCGCTTTAGGCGTATATGCATACATGCCAACATGCTTATAAAACTGGTGCGCTTTTTCCCATTTATTGCGCTCTATCCCTCGAATGTAAGGAATTACAGCCCGACTAAACCAGTTTGCATTTAAATCTTTGTCTACTGTCACATATACTCCATTTCCATTTCTTAGTTCTTCTACATTTGGAAATATAAGTGTTGCAAAGTCAACAGTCTTATCATCAAAACAATTTACAATTTCATCTAGTTGTTGAGGTTCTAATAGTGGTTCGTCTCCTTGAATATTAACAATAACATCGACTTCAAGTCCAGTATTTCGATAGGCTTCTAAACACCTACTTGTTCCTGTCGTATGTTCTGCCGCCGTTATGATAACTTGACCTCCGAAAGCTTTTACAGCATCAACTATTCGCTGGTCATCTGTAGCCACAAAAACATTGCCCAACGCGATTTTAGCTTGTTCATAAACCCTTTGAATCATTGGTTTCCCGCAAATATCAGCCAACGGTTTACCCTCCAATCTTGTGGATAGATAACGAGCTGGTATAATTCCTAGTACATTCATTTATTAAACACAACCTTGTCATCAACCTTTGCTCGTGACAAAACAAAACTATTTGTCTTTCCCAAAATGTTTAAGTTAACCCTATTCGTTTGGCTATGATAAGTCTCAATAAAAAAAGTGCTTTTAACAACTAACGAGCTTATCGTTTCCACATTCTTAATTTCTAAATAGCACCAAGTTTCTCCTTCTTCTACTTCTTTACCTAAATAAAATTGTGTCGTAATTTCATCGTTTAAAACAACACTAAAATGCTTATCAAGATACTTTTGAATATACTCGTCTACTTTTCCAGATTCGTTTTTTTCACCTAAAAATAACCGCTCAGCACCTTGCTCTTCAAGAACAAATTCAATGTCTTCGGTTATTAACTTAATCGCAATTTCGAAAGCCTTTGTTTTTTCGTTGTAATCAATTTGAGTAATACTAACGTGGTAACCGTGAGACCAGCTCGAAAAGGAGGTTCCAAAAAGCAAGAGAAAAGTTCCTAAAAGTAGTCTCATATTGTCGTTTTTAAGATTCCTGATTTCCATTTCTCTTGATCAGTAACCAAATCACATTTATTATTCTACAGCCTTTTCTTCAGCGCGTTTAGCTTTTTGCATCTTGTTCTCGGGTTCAGAAACTGCTCCTCCTCTTCCATATTTGCTAGACTTATAAACTTCAAAACGACTTTTCTGTATCATTCTCGGCCAGTTGTTATTTGAAACATCAACATCTGCAGTCTCTAAATACGGGTCCATCGAAACGTTCAAAACTTCCTTCTTAAACACAAAAACCTTAGAAACAGATTCTGCGTTAAATCTCCAAATTTCAGCTGGAATATATTGTTTTTCTTTACTTCCGTCAAAAAAAGTAAATTCAACAATTATCGGCATAGGCAACCCGCCAAGGTTCGAGAAGTCGACTTGATAATAATTATACCCAGCATTTATCAGGGCCTTTTCCTCATCATCTAATTTCTCTAGATATTTTTGGTAATCCTCCTTATCAATAACAGATACTTCGAACGGATCGTAATTACTATAAAAATCTTTTGCTTTAGGGTCTCTTTCAACTTCTGTTTTTGGAATCGAAGTGTCGTTTCTTATTACTCCTATAAAACGCGGCTCATTCTCTTTTTCCGTTTTTAATATTGCCTTTTCAACATCAGGGTTTTTTGTGTCAAGCCTAAACCAAATCATATTATCAATGGATAGATCAACATGCTCCGTTCCATAAAACCATCCCCTCCAAAACCAATCTAAATCAGTTCCTGAGGCGTCTTCCATTGTCCTAAAGAAGTCAGCTGGTGTGGGGTGTTTAAACATCCAACGGTTACAATATTCGGTAAAGGCATAATCAAATAATTCCCTTCCTAGAATTGTTTCTCGAAGAATAACTAAAGCTGTCGCGGGCTTACCATATGCGTTATTTCCAAATTGGAAAATCGACTCAGAATTAGTCATTATCGGAGAGATGTTTCCTTTATCCCCTTTCATATAATCAACAATTTTAGCTGGAGGCCCTCTTCTCGTCGGGAATTCACTATCCCATTCGCTTTCAGCCATCGATTGCACAAAAGAATTTAATCCTTCATCCATCCATGTCCATTGACGCTCGTCAGAGTTTATAATCATAGGAAAGAAATTATGTCCGACTTCATGAATAATTACCCCAATCATTCCGTTTTTTGTTCTTTCAGAATAAGTTCCATCCGTTTCTGGTCTACCGTAATTAAAGCAAATCATAGGATATTCCATTCCATTCCATTTACTATGAACTGATATCGCTACTGGATAAGGATAATCGAATGTATGTTTAGAATAAGAAAGAACGGTATGTGCCACCACTCGAGTTGAATATTGGCCCCACAAAGGATTTCCTTCTTTTGGATAATAAGACATAGCCATAGTCGTAAAGCCATTGTTTAGTTTTACCCCCATTGCATCCCAAATAAACTTTCTTGAAGATGCAAAAGCGAAATCTCGAACATTCGTTGCGTGAAATGTCCACGTTTTTGTGTTCTTTGATTTTTGTTTTTCTGCTGCCTCTGCTTCTTCTTGAGTTACAATAAGCACAGGTTCTGTTGCGGTTTTTGCTTTTTTTAATCTGGCCTGTTGCTCAGAACTGAGCACTGAACTCGCGTTTTGTAATGTTCCGGTAGATCCAATGATGTGATCTGCTGGTGCCGTAATATTTACCTTGTAATCTCCAAAAGGCAGTGTAAATTCACCCCTGCCCAAAAACTGCTTATTTTGCCATCCTTCAACATCATTATAAACAGCCATTCTTGGGAAAAACTGAGCAATTGTGTAGACTAAGTTATCACCTTCTTCAAAATGCTCGAAACCTGATCTGCCCCCAATTTTAATTCGATTGTTAATATTGTACCACCACTTAATTTTAAATGAATATGACGAGCCTGGTTTTAATGCTTTAGGTAAATCTACTCGCATCATCGTTTTATTTACGACATGAGGAAGATCGTTGCCATTAGCGTCTTTTACGTAATCTAATTTAAACCCGCCATCAAAATCATTATGAAGTTTCTTGAGATCCTTCACGTCCATTTTTCCATTGTTAAAAGAATTTGTTGCAATGGACTTAGTTTCAGAATCTTTCGCGCGCATATTTTGATCCAACTGAACCCATAAATACGTTAGTGCATCTGGAGAATTGTTTTTATAAGTTATCGTTTCCTCCCCTTTAAGTATTTGCTTATCGTCATCAAGTAATACGCTTATTTGGTAATCGGCTTTTTGCTGATAGTACTTATGTCCTGGGGCACCTGAAGCTGTTCGATAGACATTTGGCGTGGCAAACTCTTGCTTTAATTGTCTAAAATCGTTTTCGTTAGCGCCCCCCTCTTGGGCGAATAATCCGTTCAAAATAAGTATAAGAGAGATAAATATTGTAAACTCCTTTTTCATAAACCCAATATAAAAGAAGTGCAAAGGTAAGTTTTTAGAAAGGAAAAAAAAGGCCGAGTATCAATCGCGATAACCACTCAGCATACTTTTGTATCTATCGTATTGTTCTTCTTCGTGTAAAGAAAAATATATTCCTGTAAGCCCCGCTATTGGTTCACTAATTGAAGGGTTCGAATCATGGGCCCTTTTCATGTAAGGCAAGGATTCGAAGAATAATTTAACACATTCTGTTTGCAGCTTATCAATTTCAAACAAGTCTAAATCATAGTCCATCCCCTTAATAATACTAACCGCTCTGTTATAAACTAAAATTCCTAGGTTGTAATTTGCATTCCAGTTATCCGAATCCTTCAGTAATATATCTTGATAGACAGTTTTCGCATTGCTGTAGTGCTTAACATGCAATGTGCGATCTGACTCATACATCACCATAAAACCGTTAGCCAATGCTAACTGATATTTAATGTCTTGTGCTCCAAACTGTTTGTTTGGCTCAATCAACAAATTGGTTTGTTTGTACTTTTCATAATTCGTCTGAGAGTATTCAAATTCTTCATTACGCAGATCGTTAACCGCATTATTGTAGTAAGTAGAACCTAAGTATTTCCCCATTTTGGAGGCAGAGGATTTATACTGCTCAGTATTCTCAAGCTTCAAAAAGTGCTGAAGCGCGACTATGGATTCCTCTCTGTAAGCAGAAAATCGCTCTGATTTTTCTTTTTCTGCATACAACTCTTTATAAATATAAATTCTATAGTACCAAGTCGCTGGAAGGATAGCGGTTGATTGCTGCCTGGTGGCAGCATCTATATGGGATTTTGCCTCTAAAAATTTTTTTGAAGTTAATGCCTCTACAGCCAAATTTAGCTCTTGCTCTTGTGCAATAAGAGGAGCTCCCCAAAAAAAGGGAACTATTAACGCTATTATTGAATTCTTAATCATCTTAAAATGAACCAAATAAAAATGGCATCATTCCTGTTTTACAGTTTATAAACTAGTTTAACGATACATGGAATTTAAAGTTTCCTTCTAAAGTATTTGCTAAGAGCTTATTTAATGTCTGTTAAACACTCTATCAAATGTAAAGTAAGAAAATCAGAATTACAAATATCGAATAGTCAAATTATGGTTAGCCTATATGTGCTAGTGTTTATAACGCTAGTTTCTTTAGTCCTTATCAGAGCTGTATTATAATTATCTAACTACCGTAACGGTGCCAATAAACTCAGTCGGATCTGTTTTATCAGAAGCTCCGATTTGTTTAGCAAAAGCTTTCCATACATAAGAATCGTTTGGTGCTAGTTTGTTTGATTGTTTAATTGTTCCATCCCAAGCTTCGTAGAAGTCAGTTGTATAAAATATTCGCTCTCCCCAACGGTTGTAGATAAATAATTCGAAATTAGTTTCATCTACTCCAACACCTTGGAGTCTAAAGCCGTCATTTACGTTGTCGTCATTTGGCGTAAACGCATTTGGAGCATATAATGCAAATGCCGGTTTAATGTAAATGTCGATTGTATCATAATCATGGCAGCCTTGAACATTTACAACATCAAGCGCTATTTCGTGCCAACCAGTATCAGAGTAGATATGTTCATTTAACACACCATACCCCGAAGAGGCATCAAATGGATCATTGAAGTCCCACATATATAAACTATCTACTCCTAAAGAAGCACTAGCATTAAGCTCTATTAAAGGATTAATCAATGTCACATTATCCGGTGAGGTTGCAAAGCTGGCAATCGGACTAGCGTAAATGTCAATATAATCAATAATGGAAATTGTCGAGGTGCATTGATCTGATGAGACAACAGTTAAGCCGACTGAATATAAACCAGACTCCTCATAAAGATAAGTCGGATTAGAACTAAATCCCGCAGCAAGATTTAAATCAACGTGATCAACAATCCCATCTCCGTCAAAGTCCCATTCTAAAGAGCTACCATCCATTGAAGAGTTTCCGTTAAAGAATGCCTCAAAAGGAGGACAACCCTCAGAATCTAACACACCAAATGCAGGGGTCGGTATAGGATTAACAACTACGACAATTTCATTAGATGCAGGTTCTGAGCAACCATCTTCGAGTGTAACTAAGTAAGTGGTTGTGTCTGTTGGCGCGACTTCAATGTCACTTGTAATAACAGCATTAGCAATTTCACCAGTACTCCACGTCCATTGATAATCTGCGATAGCTGTACCACCAAATCCCGTTGAAGAAATAAGCACTGGGTTGCCTAAGCAAGTTTCAACAGTATCAGGCATATCCACTAATAGTTCTGCGCCAGCTATTATAGTCGCAGAATCTGAAGCGAAACAACCATTAGCATCAAAAATAGTGAACGGATAGCTAACAATACTGTTAGGCACAGGGGCTACATTGTGAGGACCATATCCCACAAACCCTGAGGCAGCATTGTACCAAACAATATTAGTAAACGGTGATGTGCCACCAGAGGGGGAGGCTGAGATGGTTACATCTTCACCGGCACATGGAGTATAATTAGAGGCGACAGATGAAGCTGTGAATAATTCGGGCTGAACAATAGTCGCACAATCGGCAGTGGCACAGCCGTTGTTGTCGGTAACAGTTACGCAATAATTGCCAGCACAAAGCCCTAAAGCTGGATTACTCCCTTGTTGGGCAATATCATTCCAGTGGTAAACTAATGGAGTAGTGCCGCCCGACACGCTGGCAGTTACCATTCCATTACAATAACCAAAGCAATTAGGATTAGTAACGCTAATTGCATTAATTGTAGGGCCGGCCTGGTCGATAACCGCTACGGTTAATACAATAGAACATCCCATTAAATCAATAACTACAGCAGAATGGTCTGTTGGATATAAACCAGTCGCTAGAGCAGAGGTTTCACCATTCGACCATAAGTAGTTATAGCCAGGAGTGCCGCCACCTAATCCAAAGATACTAGCAGAGCCATTAGGCAAAGTACATGTTGCATCGGTAGCCTGAATAGAAGCGGTCAATTGCGTAGGTTGATCAACTATAGTGCTTAATGAGGTCACACAACCATTGGCATCTGTAACGGTAACGGTATATGTTCCAATTGGTAATCCTACAGCGTTAGAGTTAGAATTAGATGTATTTGGATTCCAATTATAGGTGTAAAATCCGGTCCCCCCAGTAGTATTCAAAACCACCGAGCCGTCAGATTCCCCGAAACAATTTACATCATCTACAGTAGCAATTGGAGCTAATATTTGAGGTGCGGTGATGGTAACAAATGCAATGTCAGTACAACCATTGTTATCTGTAGTTTGAACAACCGCGGGACCAGCAGATAAACCTGTTACAGTGGCAGTTGCTTGCCCTGTTGGTGTCCAATCAAATATATAAGGGGGTGTTCCTCCGCCAGCTTGCACTGTAGCATCTCCATCGTTACCCCCGAAGCATGAAACGTTATTGGAATTAATTACTGCAGAATTTACTGCTGATGGTTCCGCAATAATTTGACATAATGAAGCCTGACAACCCACAGCATCGATAACCGTTTCACAATATTCTTCGTCCCCTCCAAGAAAAGTAACCCCAACTGTATTTGTGGCAATAATACTATTCGCTTGATTTGTCCAAATAATCGACTGGTAGGGTGCTGTTCCTCCGAGAACGTTTGTGTTAATTATACCATCACTACTTCCAAAACAAGAAACATCTGTGTGATTAAGATAATTGATTGAGGGCCCTAAGATGTCGTTTATGGTTACACATTCAACGTACTCACAAGCTAGTGCATCTAAAATAGTAACACAATAAGCCCCAGCGCTGACATTATTTACGGTAAAGGTGTTTGGGAATAAAGGATCGTTCCATGCAGGAATATAAGGGCCAACGCCACCTCCAACATTAATTTGAATGACTCCATCAGCTTGTAAACAGTTTGATGATGTTGTATTCACAGATGTAAATATTTCATTAGGTTGAGAAATATTAATACTTGTAGTCGTTTGACAACCAATAAAACTATTGTCCGTAACCGTAACCATAATACCAGAATTAGCACTTAGGTTAATTGCAGTGGCAGACTGCTGAAATAGACCATTTCCATCCCATTGATAGAAATATCCAGGAGTGCCTCCCGAAGCAGAAACAGTAGCAAAACCGTTACTACCATCAAAACAAGAAACATTACTAGAAGCTATTATAGCTGCATTAAGCTCCGTAGGTTGAGTCAATTGTTGTGATGTGCCAGTAGTACAACCATTATCATCTGCTACAGTAACAAACCATGTGTTAGCAGAAAGTCCAGTGGCTGAAGAGGAACTAGAAATTCCGGCGGACCAATTAAATGTATAAGGAGGAACCCCGCCTAAAGATGATGCTTGCACAAAGCCATCATTTCCTCCATAACAATTTATATCTCCAAAGTTATTGATTAAGATATTTAGCTCATCAGGATGACCAATATTCGTGATTGTCGTTCCTATACAGCCATTGTAATCGGTAATAGTTACACTATAATTCCCCGCACACATATTAAATGCAGTTTGCGAGATTTGACCATTGCTCCATTCATAACTGTATCCCCCTATCCCATTAGAACCCTCAACTATTGCTATGCCATTACAATCGTCAAAGCATTGCACATCGGTGGTCGTAATTGCTCCTGTAATTGGTAGTGGATTTGTTAATGTAACCCCACCGGATATTTGACAATTATTGGCGTCTAGTATGGTTACCAGATAAGGGCCAGCTATTAATCCTGTTACGGTTGCAGAAGTTTCAATTGGGAAAGTATTCCATTGATAGGTATATTCTGGAACGCCTCCCGCGGCAACCACTGATGCAGCTCCGTCTGTAGAGCCAACACAATTAGGATCGACTCCACTTGTGTTTATCGCCAAAGATGCTGGCTCATTAATAACTACAATGTCAGTAGCTATGCAACCTGCATCGTCATTTATAGAAACTGAATACGTGCCAGCTGACAAGTTCGTGGCAAGCGAACTATTTCCAACAATTGCATTAGCCCCATCCAGCCAGGTATAGGTAAGTGAACCTGTTCCGCCTTGAGATGTCGCAATAGCAGCCCCCACATCCCCTCCAAAACAGCTTACATTGTTCGTAACAGAAGCGACAACTGTTGGGCCTACAATATCTGTTATTATCGAAGTGATTGGAAATTCACAATCATTTACATCTATTACTGTTGTTGTGTATGGGCCTGCAAATAAGCCGGTTAAACAACTTGAGGTCGACCCATTGAACCACGAATAAACGTATGGAGAGGTTCCTCCATTCGGAATGAGACAAATAGCTCCATTATTTTGTAAACAGTTAGCGTTTACTACAGTAGAATCTATATTCAGAGGTGTCGCATTGTTAATCACAACACTACTAATGCTTGCGCACCCCTTATCGTCTGTTACAGAAACACTATATGTGCCTGCGTCCAAGTTTACTGAAAGCTGAGTTACTTGTTGCAGTGGATCATTCCATAAATAAGAGTATGGAGAGTTTCCTCCGCTGGCAATGACATTTGCAGTTCCAGAGGCATCATTGTAACATTCTAAATCAGTAACAATAACCGAACTCACCAGTAACCCTGGTTCAATAATTAGCGCATTGGCCGTTGCTTCACACCCATTAATGTCAGTGGTTGTGACAGAATAGTTTCCTTGTATTAACCCAGTAGCTATTGTGGAAGTTTGAGATCCAGTTGATAAATCCCATTCATAAGTGTAAGGTGTAACACCCCCACTCATAGAAGCACTAGCTGTACCGTCATTTTCTCCGAAACAAGAAACGTTAGTTGTTGCAGCGATAACTACAGTACCTGCTTGAATATTACCTATTGTTGCAGAAATGTTGGCAAC
>CAJQPE010000005.1 GCA_905480125.1 uncultured Flavobacteriales bacterium
TGACAAGCACCTTCATTAACAGTTACAGTATATGTGCCATCGGTTAGTCCTGAGACTCCATCAGTTGTTTCCCCGTTGGTCCAGATATAAGTATAAGATCCAGCACCAGCTCCTCCTGTAACGGTAGTATTAATAATGCCATCAGAAGTACCTACACAAGACTCGTGTTGTATAATGGCAGAAGTAACGGTAATGGTAGGCGTAACAGTAATAGTTTGAGTAGTTGTAACTTGACAGGCTCCTGGGTTTAAAGTGAGGGTATAAGTCCCCGCTGTTAATCCCGAAATATCCTGAGTTGTAGCACCATTGGACCAAGAATAGACGTAGACACCATCACCACCACTGGCAGTTGCTTCAATTGAACCGTTTAATGCCCCAGCGCACGATTCATGTGATGTAATTGTGGATGTTATCGTTAATGCAGGACTTACAGTAACATCTGTCATTGTAATGTCAATACACCCATTACCATCAGTAACCGTTATGTTATAAGTAGTTGTTCCTGCACCCCCACTTAGTGCAGTTTGAGAATCTGTTATTCCTGGTCCACTGCTACCAATACCATTATCCCAAGTGTAAGTATATGGAGTAGTCCCACCATCTCCAGCAACTGTAGCGGCACCGTCGCTCGCACCAGGACAGCTTTCCGGCAAGTTGGTTACAGCAGTAGCAGTGATTGCATTTGGGGGTGGAGTTAACGAGACCGCATCTGTAACGGTGCAACCAGATGTGTTCTCAGTAACTGTTACGCTATAAGTAATACCAGCCGGTAAACCAGTAGCGTTAGTTCCAGTTTGGCTTGCAGCTGGAGCAGGATCCCATAAATAAGAATAAGGAGTGGTTCCACCTGCCACAGTTACGCTTACTTCCCCGTCAGAAGAACCAAAACAAGTTACATTCGTTACAGTTGTAACAACTGCAGTGATTGTTGTATTAGTAACG
This sequence comes from uncultured Flavobacteriales bacterium, assembly GCA_905480125.1. Classification (GTDB taxonomy): domain Bacteria; phylum Bacteroidota; class Bacteroidia; order Flavobacteriales_G; family NORP312; genus NORP312. The sequence continues at coordinate 943 of CAJQPE010000005.1, forward strand.
GTAACAGAAATAGGATCAGTAACAGTACAACCATTATCAATAATAACATTGTAAACACCTGTAGCAGTCACGATTAAATCTGCGGGTGCTGGTGCACCTGTCAAGTTGCCTGTTTCGCCTATAATAGCTGCACCACCAAGTGTCCATTGATATGTCATACCAACGTTCCAATCTGCATTACCTGACGCAACTTCTGAGGCAGATAGAGTTAGAGGCAGACCATTACAAATAACTCCAGTTGGAGTTGGGTTAATCAATATTTCGTTTGGCAAACCTGTTGGCTCAATAATCGTTGTTAAGGAGGACGTCTCATGCTCTCCAGAAAACCCACAAGTTGATATTGCGACAATATCACCAGCGGTTAAATTTGAAATAGAGAATGGAACGGCGTTTCCAAAACCACATGCTGATGCCATTCCATCTGCTAGCAAAACGTTATTTAAATAAATTGAATAGCTATATGGATAATTTGGCGCACCAACTTGACTACAAAAAAGATCATAAGCAGCAAATTGCCATTGCCCATCGGAAGCTCCTGGGCAACTTTCATTACTTACTGCAATAAATGGTAAGAAATCATTAGTATTATTTGGCAAAGCTTTATCGCAAATCTGAGCATTTAGTGTATTAATAGTCCCAAATAAAAATGTGAGTATTGACAGTAGCATTATGCTTCTGATCAAGTAGTTATCTATGTATGTTTTGATTAACCTCATATCTTTTGATTGTAAGTCCAAATTATTTCAAGATGCCTTGCGTTATTACTTTTTTACAATTAACAGAACTGTCATATGTAACTATGTAGTAGGTGCCAGCGGCTAAATTTTCTAATATTCTAGGGTCTTCACCTTTTGGTTCGGTATCTATATTTTCTATTATTTCTCCAGATTTAATAACAATTCCTTCTATACTTCCTTTCCTCCATTCGATAAAATAGGGAAAATTACTGCCTGCAACATTTTGATATTTAGCAACTGTCAGGCGACCATCTTTCCCGTTTGTAGAATTTTGAATGCCAAGTAAGGGGTAGAACTCACCTCGGACAGAATTCTTACATTGCGCATTGACATCATTTGATGTCAATGTGAAAAATGCGATTGCAATAGTCATAAGAGTCAAAGAAAAACGCCTGTTCATAGAAGTAATTTTATTTTTCAGTTGCAAAAGTACGACACGAGTATAAATATGTTTCATTCTGGTAAGTATGAGTACACACAATTTTTTCAAAATAGTTGGGTGCAAGTTAATATTTAGATAGTTTATATTCAAGCAAGAAATTAAGATGTAAGTTTTTATCGTTGGTCTCCCAAGCCGAAGGTTGGTTGCCTGTTACATCGAATATTCCGTAATTGAATCTTGCACCAATATTCAGCTGCTCATTTAACATGAAGTTATAACCTATTAGAGCAGCTAAATCGTTGTTTTTGAAATAGTCAGTTTTGCCCCAGCCAATAGTTGATGTATTATCGGTACTATTAGTCGTTTCTAGCCTAGTAGCTATCAAATACGAGTATTGCATGCCAAACTGAACTGAATGTCTATCGAAATGATAGTTTAAGTAGAACGGCACATCAAGATAATGCAGTGATTGTGCTACAATTACATCACTAGAAACAACTGGCAGCATTAATGCTTCATAACTCAATCCTGTTCTCATTCTGTATAGTACGTTTACTTTAAACGAGAATTCACTATTAGCTATATACCCTATGTTGAAGCCGGCCGTTGGACTGTAACCTATTCCGGCAGGGTCTGCCAATTGTGGATTTCTAAAACCCCATGCTACACCACCACCTATAACTAGGCGAAAATCGAAGTTTCTCAGTATACTGAGACCCCTGTCGTTAATAGGTAATTCTATAGGCTGAGAATAATTATCTTCAGATTTAATATCTTCTGTTGCAATGAGATCGACATTATCAAGATTGATTATTTCTTTTTCCTGGATATTGATTTTAAAATGAGTTGAAATACTTCCATTTTTTGCAGAACTATTCACCAAATTCTTATTTGCTTCTGTGTTCTTGTCTCCAATATTTGAATCTGGAACTATTTTGGTAGGTCTGTTTTTTGTTTTTAGTGTGTTTGACGCAAATTTTCCCCCATCATTACTAGAGTTAAAACTTCCTTTAGATCTCTGTTTAACTGCATTTTGCAAAGTCATATTGTCTTTGGGACTTTCTTCGGTAATTGTTTCTCTAACAAATGATATGGCAGGCTTAAGGTCATCAACGACTTCTTGGTGAACAAAATTTATGTTTTCTTCTTCGATTAAACTGGTTGAATTTTCAGGAGAGAGTAACCAAACCGCTCCACCAAGAGTAACTATTGCCGCCGCTAATAGGGATAAAAATACTTTTCCAGTATACCATACTGTTTTACCATATTGCTGTGCAATCATTTCTTCGGCAGCCGTCCATGCAGCAGGATTAAACTCTACTTCTTCGGAAGAGAGCTTATCCTTAAACAGCTTGTCAATGTTATTACTTTCCATTAGTTTTCTAGTTCTACTGGGTTTAACTTTTTCTCAATTAATTTTTTCAATTCCGATCTAGCGGTTGATACATGCCATTTAGAAGTGCCGACTGAGATGTTGAACAGCTCAGCAATCTCTTTATGAGAATAACCGTCAACGGCATATAGATTAAACACTTTTCTACTCATATCGGGCAGTTTCAATAACATTAGGTTCAATTCTTCGGCATTAAATTGTTTGTCGGCTTCGTTGTAATCTACATTGTGTTGATCGTATGTTGATTCTTGAAAGTCTGTATATTCAATTTTTTCCTTTCCTTTTTTATTTTTTCTGTACTCGTCAATGATGGTATTTATCATGATTTTGCGAGACCAGGCAACGAATGGAACTTGCTCGTTATATTTATCAAGTTTGGTTAAAATTTTCATAAAGCCCATATTCATAAGTGCCTCGGCTTCGCTTTTGTCTTTTTTATATCTGTAACAAACACTCATTAGCAATCGATAACATTCTTTGTACAACAGAAACTGAGACTTTCGGTCGTTTTTAGCACAAGAGCGTATTAATTTTTTATCGATGTTCATTGAACATTAAACCAATTGGAAGAAATCCTGATATTGCTACTAAGATAATCGTTATTCCTGGGTTTTCCTATTCAATTCTCGAATAATTAACTTCTACTCTAAGGGGAGACACGATAAAAAAAGAATAAGGGTTGGGTAATTGAATAAAATTTATTTTTGTGTTGATGAAGGATAAAATAAAAGTTTGGATAAAACTTCGTGAGCATTATGTTGTTGAGGATAATGTAAGGGCCATTTATCGTAAGGGTAATCACACTAAACTTGAGAGAATTTTAGGCGATTCAATTATTGTTGATATTGATTACGACAAAGTGGTTAAGATGTTCCCAAGTCATAGTCCTTAGAAGCTAGGGCAGTTAACTTTTCCAAAGTGACTATTGGTTGACCAGCACGGGTCCCATTTTAGTATAATTTCATGCGTTTGGCCAGATACCTTTCTTATTTTACTTAAAGGAAATTCATAAGCATAACCTGCCGAAAGTTTCTTCAGCAAGTTTACTTGCAGCATTGCGGCTAAACCATCACCAACACGATAGGATGCTCCAATGTTAAATTTATTTTCCATATAATGAAACATAATACCTATATCTACAGCTGGATTAACAGTTTCGTGGTATTTAATTAGCACCGACGGTGTGTACGAAAAAGAGAAGGCGTAAGCTTCTATCCATCTAGCTAGTGTAAGATAGTATTGTCGAGCTCTGAATTTATATAGATTATCTGTTGCTCCATTATAACTAACTGAGCTGACGGTGTTAGTATAAATTTGTTTAATTGAAAGACCAACAAACCACGCGGGACTGTATAATAAAACTCCACCTCCAAGATCTGGAAAGATGATTCTTGTAGTAGGGGCCATAATAGGGTCAGCGTTTCCACCAATGCCTGATGTCAAATTTCGCATACCAATAAAAAAACCCGCAGAAGCCACAACACGACGCCCTATTCTCGTATGAAAGGTATAAGATGGATATAGAGCAGTTGAATTGTAAAAGCCAGTTCTATCGTCAACCAGATATATTCCTAATCCGTGCCAATTTTTACTCCTTTGATCTTGATATCCAATAGCTGTATGATATGAGAAAAAAGAAGTTACAGGAGCTCCTTCAAATCCAATCCATTGTAATCTTGTCCCAAACTTAATATCTGGGCACTTACTTGTCCCTCCAAAAGCAGGATTTAAGGCGTATTTGTTATATATATATTGCGTATAAGTTTCTTCTTGCTGAGCAAAAAGGGAGAGGCATGGAAACGAGAAAATAACAATATAGAGGATAGCTTGCTTCATCTAACCACCGCAACACTTCCTTTTACGACTTGCCCACCTTTGTCTGTGTCATCTAGAATAATTACGTAGTAATAAGAGGCCGCTGGGACGGTTCCAAAGACTCCTTGACCGTTCCATTGTTCCAGGTATCCTTGGCTTTCAAATACTTTCTGACCCCATCTGTCATAAACATGAACACTACTATTAGGAAATAGGTTCATATTTGAAATGCTCCACTTTTCGTTAATTCCATCACCATTAGGGGAGAAAGCTTCACTAGCAAGTGGTTCGACACAATCAACTTCTGTGACAAAAAAAGTAGTGTCTGCGCCACAACCAAGGCGATCTCCAACGGAGAGAGTGTAGCTTCCTTCAGATAAACCCGCAAAGGAAGGGCTACCTATGGAGTCTGTATAGCCTGTAAATAAGTACATGTAAGAACCATTACCGCCATAAGCATTAGCTGAAACGCTGCCCATACTGCCGCAAAAGATATCAATTTTTATAGCATTAACATGTAAAGGTTCAGGGTTAATAATTTCAGTTGCCATGAAAATAGAATCACAACCATTAGCCCCAGTAATAGTAACAACATACGTTCCTTGGCATAAATTTGAAATAGAGCTGACGGTTTCAGCATTATTCCAAATGTATGTGTATGGTGGGATTCCTCCAGTTACTTCAACAGAGGTAATCCCATCACAAGAATTATTACACGAAATAGGAGTCATTGTTTCCTCAATAACGTACCCGCAATTTTGTGCAATCGCACTTAATCCAAAAAGAAATGATAATAATGTAACTTTAAAAGCCAAAATCTTTAATTATTACTCTTTAACAAATATAGAGATAGCTCAGAGAAATTCGAGAATTAATAAATTTGTTTTTTTTCAAAAAAAACAACCAAAACAAGTTCAATTAATGCATTTTTTACACTAAAACAATCAATTAAAGTGAAACAGCGAGCATTTTCTGTTAAATTAGTTTTTATTCATTAATTGGCTTTTATATTTTGAAGTGCTTAAACCATGACTTCTGTCTGTATAATGAATGCGAATATTAAGTTCGGATCCTGTTATTTTTTTCTCGCGATAATCATCTCCTAAAAATCGGATATCAGGGGAATACTTTTTCATTAGGGCTAGGAGCTCATCTTCTGAGTTGTACGTGAGTACTTTATCAACGTATTTGCAGGACCCCATAATCATAACTCGCTCTTCGATAGAGAAAAGCGGAAGCTTCTTACTAGGATTAATATTACCGTCTATATTTTCTGCTTTGTTTAATGCTAGGATAAGATAATCGCAGTTTTCTCGACATTCTTTTAGCATCATTACATGACCTGCATGGTACATGTCAAAAACACCGCAAACAAACCCATTTATCATGTTATGTTAATTCTGTTGCTAAATAATCTTTGATATTCATTGATGGTACCCATCCCAAAACTGCACTTATTTTTGCGGTATCAGCAAAAGTGATATCTGATTCGCCTTCTCTTTTTTTGATGAATTCGAAATTATCTCCATCAATCATTTTAGCTAAACTTAAAACGCTAAGGGTGTCGCCTAAACCAACATTAAAAGCAGTGTTTAATTTTTCGGAGTGAGTACCCGCTAGATAGTTGGCCTTTGCTAAATCGGCAACATGTATGAAGTCACGTTTTTGTTGTCCATCTCCAGTCACTAGTAATTTTTTCCCTTCTCTTTTCCTATTTAAAAATATACCAACTACGCTGCTATAAGCATTAAATGAATTTTCTGGGTTGAAGCTTCTGTGGCCATAGGGATTGAAGTAACGCAGCGAAATGTAATCTATTGGATACCTAGTCGCGATTAGCTCCAAGTACTTTTCAAACTCATATTTCTGGAAGGCATATGGACTAAGGCAATCTACTTTTTCCGTTTCGGGGGTTGGTATTTTGTTGGGGGTACCATATATAGCACTCGATCCGCTAAAAACTAGCCTGGGATAATGATTGTCTAGAATCATTAATTCAATTAAGTGAATTGCCTGATTTAGATTAGCTTCAACATGTTCGTTTACTCTATCGAAACTAGGCTGGATACGCGGTAACGCAGCCAAATGAAAAACAATATCGTAATCTTTTAAAGAAGTTAGGTCTTTACATTCTTTTTCTAGAAAAGTAAATCGATTATGATTAAGATGATGTTCGATGTTTTTTTTGTTACCAGTACTTAAGTTGTCTACCCCGTCAATTTGCCATGACGTGTTTTCGAATAGATAGTCTAAAAGGTTAGAACCAATAAATCCTGCCACACCAGTTATTAAAACTTTGCTTATTATTTTTTGCATCAACTATTTGTTTAGAGAATATTCGTCCAACATTGCATGTAAAATTACCTGATGAAAACATTCAACAACTCCGTAATTGTTAACTTCGAGGTAATAATTTAAATTGCCTTTAGCTCGTAATTTATTATCAGAGGAAAACCCACTTAAAGTAAGGACATCCCCCCCTTTTTCTTGCGCTTTTTCTACGGCATTTAAAATGTTTTCTGAGTTGCCAGAGGAAGATATCGCGACCAATAAATCACCTTTCTCGAAGTAGACTTCTAGCCACTCTTTCATTGCATTATGGAAGCCGTAGTCATTAGAATAACAGGTAATAAAAGCTGGGTCTGAAAAAGTAAATGCTTGGAACTTACCAATTTTTGCGTAGTCTTCCATCATATGTGAACAAATGGAATTAGAGCCACCGTTACCTACAAAGAAAATTCTTTTTCTATTTTTTAATAAATCTAAACTTTTAGAAAAAGTATCTTGAAATTCTTTTCCTGTGAAGTACTCATTATAGAATTTATTGTAAATGTTGATTTGCATAATCGAGAAGTTTTTCGCGAGTAACAGATTCTTCATTACAAAGCCATGTAGTTGACAAACTCGCTGCTAGAGATGGAATCATTAATTTGTTTTCATGTGAAATTTCTATTGCCGACATAAGTGATGCAAAGGCAAAAAAAGTATCACCTGCTCCAATAGTATCAACAATATTAGACTTAAAAACAGGTTGTCTATAAACGTTATTACCGTCAGTTAATAAAGCTCCTTTTCCTCCTAGTGTGACAAACAGATCATCGCAATTTATTTCGTAATCGTAAATTTCTATTGCTTTTTGGTCAGAACATTCTTCAAATCGCTCATTAATTTGAAGACTAGCTTCTCTGAGGTCAAGACAGATGCTATGTTTTCTATGTTTTTTCCATTTACTTAATCGATTGAATCCGAAGTTGTTCGAGTTAGTTTGGCACATTAAGTGAAACCCACCTCCTATTTCCAGTTTGTCGCAAAAACCATGACCAAAATCGGCAACAATAACAACGTCATACTTTGTTGTATCGATACTAATTTTACCAAAATTGGAGTTATTAATTTTGTTTAGCTCTAGATGTTTTTTCTTCCCGTCTTTATCAATAAATCGGGTTTTTACTATTTCTTCTTTTGAGTTGGTAATTAAATCCAAAGATTTTACAAAGTCTTTTAAGTGTGATGCAATTGCTCCAGCGCCACCATTTTGGACTTGTTTTTCGCCCTCAGTAAAACGAAACACAGGGCAGAATGATTTCATAGACTGCCCCTGGTATTGGACTTCTACAAATTCATCAATAATAGTTTCACCAACTACAGCTACTTTAAGGTTTGACACCAAATCGATAAACTGACTAATACTATTTTGCATTACTTTAACTATTTTCAGATTGCTTTTCTATATACGAAACGATTTCGTTTTCAGAAAATGCAAAAGACAAAGGTAGTTTATTTCCAAGGGATTTTCTAAATCTTAAGGTGTTGTTCATACTACCAATATCAGAAACCGTTCTTCCCCCTTTGTATATTATAAGCACTTGCGTATTTACAAATTCGCCAATGTTGTTAATGCCACTATGCTGAGTAATTATTAAACGACTATTAGAAACTTTATGCAGCATAACGCTATTGTCTGCGCTTACTGCAAATTCAACCTTTGGGTTGTTAATGCGCAGATCTGCAACTTGCGATGGATGCCCACATATATAGACCTTTTCGAAATGGGGGGTAATTAAGTTGACAAGAGCTTCATAATCCCATCTTTCTCCATTATTGTGTGATTTAGCAGCACCTTTTGAACGAGGAAATATACAACAGGCATTTTCTTCTTTTGTTTTATAATGATTACTAATGTTATAAACCGTTGTGTGGTTTTTGAGTAACCAATTACGATGTATAAACCAATAATAAAAGTCATCTCCGATGTTCCAAAATGGTAATCCCGATGATTCGGCTCTTTTTTTAAATTCATCAATTTCTAAGACTACATCGGCTGGCGGTATAGTCGCATTTGTTCTTGGTGATACTTCTGCAAAAAAATCTCTTAAAATGATAAATTCATCAACAATAGAATTTCCATTTTCATCAATCATAAAAGGCTTATGAAGCTCCATTCCACAGTAGATGATTTTTACATCATTGTTGTGGAGGTACATTAAAAAAGGCAGAGTATGAGCAGTAAAATGGCCAAACTCACCCTTAAATGGACCATAATAACAGATTCCTTTTTTAATAGCTTCTCTAAGTTTTTTGTCGGCTTTGTAAAATTCGTGCTTCACTTTAAGCTTAAACTTTATTTTCTTTAAAAAAGGTAAAGATTCAGCGTAAGATTCATTATCAGACAATAAATAAGGAAAATTGTAACCATCTATACGTGAAAGAATTTTCATATAACGCTAATTATTATCGTAAACGTTTACGTATGAGTATTCTGGATAATAGATAACCCCTGACAAAAACGTTCTAGGATAAATCGGAACATCTATTATAGTAGGCCCGTAGACTAGATTTACTTTGCTTTTCTCATAACCCATAAGATATAGGCAGGTAGGGAAAACTTGAAACTGGCTTAACTTGTTAATATTTAATTTCTGATTTTCACGAAGATTTTGCACTGTAGCTGTTGAATCTAATCCGAATTCAAAAATAAGAAATGGAATATTGGCTTGCTCGTTTGGGGGATCGATAGCTTGAAAGTGTCCGCAGAAATCACCTTGTTCCATAATACTTTCACCATGATCTGAGACATAGATTATTAACACCTCATTATCTTCAATTTTTGGCAATAGCTCTTTGAAAAAACCATCAACTGACCATGATATTGCATTATAATAGGTGTTTAGTGCAGTTTCTCGATCAGCATATACATCATTATTTGCGTATGCTGGAGAGTATATTTCTTGGGAGATTGGGTATCGGTTTTGGTAAGAGAAATGGCAACCGTATTTAATTACATATGTAAAAGTATTAGAATCTGATTTGAGAATATTTTCGATTTGATCGGTAATTTTGTAATCAGATTCGTAAGTTTCAATATCAGGAAATATTTTAAATATTTGTTTATAATGGTCAATTGACATAAAATCATATTTGGTCATATTGTTCTGCGGATCGTCAGTTTTGTTTTGCCCATCAACATAGTATGTCTTGTATCCTGCTTGTTGTGCATATTGAAAAATGTTAGGATTTGACGCGTATTTATGGTTTACATCAGGTAATTGTTGTGGAGTTAGTCCACTTATCATTATCATGTTAGATGCTCGACTGGTGTTAGATGAAGATGCTGCAATTCCAAAATTTAGATAAGTTTCTTTTATGCTTGACAAAAATGGTGTGTTTGTTAACGTATCATTATTTATTTGAAGTAAATCACCCCTCACAGTCTCATCAATAATTAATACAATATGTTTTGCTTTTGGCTTTTCGGCAGCCATAAACAAGACATTATTTCTTTTTCCAAAATGTGGCATCGTGGTCGAAGCATAAGCAGTTAATAAAGGGACATCAAAGAGAGGAGAGAAAGGAGTAACATAAGCATTTGTTCTAAAGGTAATAATGGTCGCTATGCCACAAAAAAATGGAAATAACATTGCGACCTTGCTATTCACTCTAGGAATATTAACCACCCTAATAAACTTAATTATTGCTGCAATAAAAACTATTGACCCAGCTCCAGCATATAAATAATTAACATAATATGCGCGAAAAGCTTCTGTTGCCCATTGAAATTCTTCAAGAATTGTATTTGCTTCGCCAATTCCAAAATATTCTGCGTGTGCAATTTTGGTGCTGAAACAGACTAGTAAGGAGAAAAAAGTGAAAATGTATATTATGATTCTTATGAGACGACTTTTCACAATAAATAGCAGTGTATAAGATGCTACGATGGACAGATAACATGCAGCCCAAGCGATTGTTAATAATGTACCTATTTTCGATGGGCCTGCTTTATTAACAATAAAATTCTGAATTTGGTAATTATCTAAGTATGAGAAAAATCCTAAGATTAACGTAAACACGACGAGTAATTTAGCGGCTGCTTTTGTATGTCTTTTGACAAATCTTTGTGTGTTGAATCGTTCACTCAAAATAGTTCTTTTGGTAACTTGTTTTCAATTAATGGATGATTTATTTTAGTAGTTTGATTATTATATGCATCAGAATTTAGGGGTAAAAATAAAGCCATTAAATCAACTTGTTTTTTATGCCAAATCCGATTATAAATATTCTCATAAATAAATTGAGCCGTTTTTTCTGAATGATACTTTTCCGCGTAGCATCTGTTTGCACGGCCTAATTCTTCTCTCAATTTA
>CAJQPE010000006.1 GCA_905480125.1 uncultured Flavobacteriales bacterium
CTAATTACGATATAATGACTGCTTCATTTCTTAAAGTCGATGATATAATAGATGATGTACGGAATCAAATCGAAAGTGATAATTTTGCAGGTTATGATCCATATGACACCCTAAACTCGCCGTTTCTTAAACCTATTGGGAAATGGGGCAAAGTGATTGCTACACAATTTCAAAAACGGAACCCAATAAATATTAGGCCTTTACTTCTGATTAAAAAAGAGATAAACCCTAAAGCTATTGGTCTTTTTTTACAAGCCTACTCTAAGTTATATAAGGTAAGCCCATCAAAAGAATTGAAATCCAAATGTGAAACCCTTTTTTCTATTCTTGACGCTTCTCAAAACAAAAGCAGCACAGGAACTTCATGGGGATACAATTTTGAATGGGTTAGCCCTAAAAAAACATTACCCAAACATTACTCTAACGTGGTTGCAACCAGCTTTGTGGTGCAAGGACTGAAAGAGTATTTTGAAGTGTTTGGAGAACTGAGGGCTACTGAATTAATCGCAGAAGCGAGTAACTATGTTACTAAGGACCTGCATGTTTCAAAAACGGAAATTGGAAAATGCATTAGTTATTCTCAGATAGATGCTGATTTTTGCTACAATGCGAGTTTGCTAGCATCGGAAATACTTGCTGTAGATTATTTCGTTAATAAAAATAAGCAAACCGAAGAATTAATTAAAGAAACTGTATCTTACGTTATATCCAGGCAGCACTCGAATGGCAGCTGGATGTACAGCTATGACCCTGTAAAAAAAGCGGAGAGAAGACAAATTGACTTTCACCAAGGATATATTTTGAATTCATTAAAGAATATTTCAGAACTGATCGATTATACAAGCGATAAACTAGAAAAATCACTGAAGAATGGTTTAACCTTCTACAAAAAGTATCAATTCAACGAAGCTGGTCAATCGCATTGGCGCTTACCGAAAAAATGGCCCACTGACATACATAATCAAGCCCAAGGGATAATTACTTTTACACTATTTTCTGATTCTGAACAAGCTCAAAATATTTACCTATGGACCATTAATCATATGTACGATAATCAAGGAAAATTTTATTATAAAAAATACCCTATATATTCAATCAAAACCACTTTCACAAGGTGGTCTCAAGCATGGATGTTACTTGCATTAATAAACTTGAAATTGGCCAAATAAGATGAATTATTTGTTCTATTTAGGTCACCCAGCACATTATCATTATGTTTCTAATGTACTTCCTGAATTAAAGAAAAAAGGACATGATATTTCTCTTATGATCAGAGATAAAGATGTTCTGATTGAACTAACGAAGCATTTAAATTACGATAAGTTTTTTGTCAGAGATATTGGTACAAGATCCCTTTTTTTTAGAGTACTTACAATACTAAAACGACAATTAATCTTGTTCGCATTTTGTCTAAAAAAGAAGCCAAATCTTCTAATAGGAACAAGTATTGAAATTACGCACATAGGCAAACTTTTAAATATCCCTTCAATAGTTATTAGCGAAGATGATGCATCTGAAATACCCCTATTGGTGAAATATGGTTATAAATATGCAACTTACATATTGGCTCCAAACTGCTGCGACTGCGGACTATATAATTTCAAGAAGATCGGTTTTAATGGCTGTTTTGAACTAACATATCTTAATCATTCTTTTGTCCCAAAAAAAGAAACTATAAAACATTTATTTGGCAATAAAAATCGATTTTATATTATTAGAGTCGTTAACCTTAATGCACATCACGACAATGGAAAAAAAGGTATTAGCAATGAAATTCTTAACAGAATAGTAGATCATTTAATTTCATTTGGCACTGTTCATATTTCGACCGAAAGAAATTTACCAAAGAATCTTGAAAAATTTCAAATAAGGCTGGAACCACACCTTATGCATAACGCTTTGTACTTTGCTAATCTGTTTATAGGAGATTCCCAAACCATGAGTGCAGAAGCGGCCATTCTTGGCACTCCTACAATTAGATTTAATGACTTTGTAGGTAAGCTGAGTTACATGCAAGAACTTGAATCTAAACACAATTTGTGTTTTGGTTTTAACTCTTCACAAGAAATACAATTACAAAATAAACTTGAAGAATTAATTAGCAACCCAAAATTAAAAGAGGATTGGTTGATAAAACGTAAACTTATGCTAGCCAAATCAGATGATATAACTTCCTTTCTAATCAATCTTTTTGACAAATATCCGCAAAGCCTATAATGCTTTATATACTAATCAAATAAAAGTAACTTCGGCGGTTAACGAGATGCTAATGAAATGAACAAATCAATAATTTTGGAATCAGAAACTGAATTTCATTTTTTTAATAACGCTAGTAGTCACTAATTATGAAAAAAGCAATTTTTTATATATTCTCGTTATTCACCATGAGTCTTGCCGCTCAAGAGGTTTATCAGCCTCTCACGTCAAGCGTTTACGAGTTTATTGATGAAATGGCAACGATCGGGAAGATAGAGCTCAATTCTGCTGTAAAGCCGTATTCCAGAAAACTAATTGCAATAAAATTGTCTGAGATAAATAGTATTGAGGACAAGCTTAATAAAAGACAACAGGAAGAACTTGATTTCTATTTAAAAGACTTTAATAAAGAGTTGATAAAAATTAAAGGGAAATTTGATAAAAGACTAGATGCCTATTATTATGGTGATTCTTTATTTCAGGTTACTCTTAATTTTATTGGCGGTGCCCGTGTCTATTACAACAAAAACTCATACCCTAAAAACTGGGGAGGTATTGACCAACCATTTAAAATTATCGGAGCCGATGCATGGCATAGATGGTCTGGAGCGCATATTTTTGGCTCAGTTGGTGAACATTTTTCTTTTGACGTAAGCCTGCGTGATAATGGCATTTCTCAGGACCTATTCAGTAGACAGTTATTAGTTAATTATCCTGGGGGCAATTATAAAATTAATCAAGGAGTTAGTGATCAACGATCTGATTTCAGCGAGGCTTATGGCAGCATTGTCTATAGTTGGAATTGGGGGGCTATATCATTAAGAAAAGACAATTTTACCTGGGGTAATAATTACAATGGGGCAAACATTTTTTCTGGAAGACAACCATCTTTCGCTTATCTCAATTTTAAAATGTCCCCCGTAAAATGGTTTGATTTCAACTATTTTCATGGATCACTGGTCTCTCAAGAAGTCGATAGTGCCGCTACATATTGGGTAAATGGTCAGCGAAGAAGAATGTTCTACGATAAATATGTGGCGGCTAACCTGTTCACATTTAAACCTATTAAAAGCACATACCTTTCTGTTGGAAACTCAATTATTTATAGCGATGTAGGTATAAATCCGGGATACTTAATCCCCTTCATGTTTTACAAATCTGTCGACCATACCTACAATGGAACTGGGGCAAACGATATTGGACAAAACTCACAAATGTTCATGGATATTAGTACGAGACTACTACCGTATACCCACCTATATTACGCCATGTTCTTGGATGAGCTAAACATCGGGAACATTTTCAATAACGACCAACACACCAACTTATATAGTATTAAAGCTGGATTCAACGTGAGCAACTTAATTCGCAATACTAGCTTCGGTTTTGAATATACGAGGACAAATCCTTGGACTTATCAGCACCAAATAGCGCGCACTACATATGCCTCTAATTACTACAACATGGGCCATTATTTACGCGATAACTCAGAAGAAATTCACTTTGCATTATCCTACAAACCTATTAGATGTTTGAGAATCGGAGCTACTTATACTAATGCCGTTAAAGGGTCTGAAGTTGATTACCAAATAATTAACGGTATCGGTAACGTACTTGGATTAAAATTCTTAGAAGAGGTAACTTGGAGTAATGAAGTGTACTCTTTAAAAGTAACTTATGAAGTAATTAACGATGGCACAATATACTTAGAGCTAATAAAGTCGAACTCAACTGGACTAACTCAGAAATACTCGCCAGATATTTTTACCGGTAACGTAACAACATTTGTCGCAGGCGCAAATTTCGGATTTTAGATATTGTATTTTTCTGTTCGTTCTCGGGATGTTGATTTTCCAATATTTTCATTGTAGATTCGAAACTATAGCAGGAGTGCTCTTGCCGCTTCTCATCCTCCCGCTTGTTCTTTCTATTAAGAAAACAATCCATGCAAAACAGCATCATAATTCAAGAACTCCTTACTTAGCAGTAATCATGATACTCCTTATTATTTAGTCGATTAAATCTTCTGATATTATTATAATAACTATAATTAACGCTTGTTTCTAAAATTGTATACTTCGCTCTAGCTCACTTATGCTAATTGGTTCAAAAAATACTAGCTCAAATATTCGTAATAAGGTTGAAGGAATATAAATATAGATGCGCAGTTTAGCAATATGGATTACCTTCGCTTTTTAGAATAAAGAAATAATTGGGCGAATGGAGATAAGGAACCTTGTATTAAGTGAAGTTGGTGAGACAGTTTGCAAGCTAATTGAACAGTACATTTCCCTCTCCTCTTCCGGCACAGTTGTTTTAGATACAGCTACCAGTTTCAACATAGATGCTCTTAATGTTAACAATGTAAGTGGGGTGATTAATCTTCATAAAGTTAATGACATAAATAAAATTAATGATGTTTTTGTCGCTGCAAATAACAAACTTGAGGCCAAAGGAATATTTATTGGAACCGCGGAAACGCTTCCAGAAAGAAAAAAAAGAATATTAAACAAATACCGTTCTACTGGTCGAATCTATTACTTTTTAGACTTTATTTTTAAAAGAATATTCCCTAAGCTATGGTTTACTAAGTCACTTTATCATTTTATAACTGCAGATCGTAACCGGGCTATATCAAAAGCTGAAATATTAGGTAGATTGATTTTCTGTGGGTTTACTATTTTACAAGAGGAAGAAATTAACAATAGACTTTATTTTATTGCGCAAAAAACTGAGAAATATCAGCCTAAACCAAAACCACCATATGGTCTGATTTTTAAAATGAACCGTATAGGGTACTATGGCAACACCATTTCGATATATAAGCTAAGAACCATGCATCCATATGCGGAATATCTTCAGGAATACATATACCGCAGGAATGACTTAAAGGATGGTGGAAAATTTAAAAATGATTTTAGAATTACTGAATGGGGTCATGTTTTGAGAGCATTTTGGATAGACGAACTTCCCATGTTATATAACCTGATAAAAGGAGAACTTAAACTCGTTGGTGTAAGGCCATTAAGCAAACACTACTTGAGTTTATATTCAAAAGAGTTAATAGAACTACGATCTCACTTTAAACCAGGGCTGGTTCCTCCTTTCTATTTAGATTTACCTAATAATCTAAACGAAATCATGGCGTCAGAAACAAGATATCTGCGCGCCTATAGCGAGAACCCAGTACAAACTAACTTTAAATATTTTTTTGGTGCGTTAAAAAATATTGTCTTTAAGAAAGTTAGAAGTAATTAAAGAAAAACAAACATCGTAATTCTAGACCTTAATTACGGTTTATTATTATTCATCTAAATGTTGGTATTGAATGATTCTCAACTGAGTTTTGTATAGTTTAAGCAATAAATCCATCATTCTATCTTTTGAAGACAAACTTGCTGGATCAACATCTCCATCTTCATTGTATGAAGGAACACTAGAATTATCTAATTCTTCATTATCAGCCGTTTTTCCAGACCGGCCATGCCTAACGTCCAGTTTAGAGAAATGTACATCTTCACTTGAATTATTAAAATTATAGCTAAGACCAAAAGATAATCTACTGTATGAATCATTGGCTGTTCCCGCCTTTTCCCAACCATCCAATTTATCGGTAAATGACTTGACATAAGTATAATCCACATTTAAATCATATCGTGAATTTAAATATACCTTAAGTTTAACCCCGGCAGGAACAACAAAAGCAACCTCCCTTTGTGTTTCTTCCAATACTCCAGTTATACTTGAGAAGTTATCTGCAGGAGCAAGGTAACCATAATATTGAAATGTTTTCGGTCCGTTTACTTCATGCGTATAACTAGACTTTGACCGATAAAACATTAGTCCAACACCCAAGTGAGGAAGAAGTTCATACCTAGTGTGGTGACCTTTAGATTCGGAATGTATAAGTTTAATAGGAAAAAATGCATCTAGTATCACGTTGGAGTAGTTCAAACTGGAACTGTAATAATTGTCATTATGTCTTACATATTTACGCCCCCTAATCTCACCTTGAGTATAATGGAGAGAGGCTCCTATACCACTAAAAATATTTCCTCGATTGACACCAACACTAAAGGATCTACCAGTTACATCTCTGAAATCAGAATTAAATTTTGGAATGCTTTTAGTTTCGCTAATATCCCCATGTAAATAATGCATTCCAACAAACCCATCAATACTAACATGATCCAACCAAGGTCTTTGCGTATTGATTGAACTGTGAAATAAATTAGCAGGTTCAGATTCAGGTTCAGATTCAGGAGCCGTATCAGTTACAGAAAATGATTTAGGAACCATATCAGGTTCAGCTAAAGTAACCGTATCAGATTCAATAACAGAAACAGCTTTGGAAACCGAATCAGGTTCAGAAACGGCAACAGCTTTAGAAACAGTATCAGCCTCGGAGATAGAAACCGTATCAGTTTCAGAAACAATAACAGTTTTAGAAACCGAATCAGTGTCAGCAACAATAACAGGCATATCTTGCCCAAAGCCATGCAATGCGAAAAAAAAGAAAATCACTAAGCTCGTTATTCTAATCATAATTTCTGTCTATTTGTAACTTTAAATTTTCTTTATTACTTTACGATTATTATTTATGTAAGTTGCTTCAAATTTACTAAAATTTATTTTAAAAATTCGTTTTCAACTGCAATTTACCTTTTTTTATGAATGATTTATCAGTAAAAAACACGTACTTTGGTCTTTAATTATCATAGAATGAATTTGAAAAGAGACATTAAAAGATTGACATTGTTCGCCATTTTATTGGCCACATATGGCATCACGGTTGCCCAGAACAATTACTTCAATCTTGAAAAAGAATATTTTATCAATGGAGATTCTAAAAATTTCGCAGTAATAAGTGCAAAATACTCATCTAAAGCAATGCATTTTTCAGAAAAGCTTTTTTTTGGAGAGAAAAATATAGAGGGCTTTTCAGACTCAGTATATTTCAACACTCAAAAAGCAATTGAATTTGGAGAAAATGCCATCGAAGCTGCTAACGACACAAGTATTGTTGCTAAAGCCTATATGGAAAAATCACTAAAGAGGTTGCGTGAGGTTCAGGAATCATTAAATTCCATAATCGACTCATCCTCACCTAACGAAAAACGTAATACATACGATTTCTGTATTTTTTGGCTAGGTGATGCCACTATAGAATCCTACAATGCATCTATCTATTTTTATGGAGAATTAGCTGAAAACGTTTTAGTCTTAAATGATAGTTCATCTGCTAATACGCCATGTCCAGTCTGCCCGCCATGTGATACAATATTTGAAACAATAGTCAGTAATTCGGTAATGATTGAAGGAGGTAGTGATAATACAGCACCACTTTCTGCAGAAGAAATGAATCGAATCAGAAGAATAGAAGTTGACGAAGCCACATATACAACGATTGTTGAAATGTACGAAAAAAGAATGGCCACAAAACAACAAATAATCGATAAATTGCTTGAGGACCTTGCAAATGCTGATTCTGACGAAGAAAGACAAAAAATACAAAATGAAATTGACAAAGCTATATCTGAAAAACAGCTTCTGGCAGACAAAAGAAATGGTGCCGAAAGTAAATTAAAAAGCATACGTGAACAACTTGCCGAATATGCAAAGCGAAATGGTTATATAAAATCTGAATTCAGTAGCACATCTATTTTTTCTTTTGACAAAGAAGGGTATTACGACAAAAATAATCCCATTCCTGTTGATCAGCCTTTTCCTGATGGCCTAATATACAGCGTCCAATTAGGTCTATATCACAAGCAACTACTACCTGCGGAATACGATATTTACAAAGGACTTTATCCGATAAATGGTCAATCTATTGCCGGAGGACTTTACAGATACAGAACAGGTGTTTTTTACAATTATCAACAAGTTGAAGAAATAAAGATAAAGATTAGATCTATTGGCCTCAGTGATGCCTTTGTTATTGCCTTCTATAATGGTGAGCTTATTAGTGTTTCTAAGGCTATTCGAATTGAGCAACAATAAATTCCACTGCCATCTAAGGAAATAATAGTTTACTTCGCATTAACTTTATGGGTAAAGTTTCCTTAAAATCTTAATGGGCTAAGATTTATTAGCGCGATGATGGCTCTAATACCTTATATTGAGGAAATTAAACGCTTAATTGAATGCTAATTCCTTTATTTAATTAACACATCGCATATCATTATTAAAAGATTTTATTTTATGAATAAAATAACCCATCCGAATAATAGTCTTCATGATTAACATAACAATCTATGATTATTCGAACTAAATACTAACGCTAATACTCACTAAAAAATTAGCACAAAGCTTTTGCTATCATATTGCGAGCAACCTTTTTACCACACTAGAAATTAATTTTCCTTCTGCTTTACCCTGCAATTGACCCATAGCAGGTCCCATCACTTTTCCAATATCGGCTTGGGAGGTGGCGCCAGTTCTTTCAATAATTTGTTGGATAACTTGTTTGACCTCTTCTTCTCCCATTTGGGCAGGAAGATATTTACTTATTATATCTGCTTGATATAATTCCGGTTCGGCCAAATCGTTCCGGTTTTGTTCTATATAAATAGTCGCTGCATCTTTACGCTGTTTAACTAGCTTCTGAAGCACTTTAAGAGCTGTCTCTTCAGGCACAATACCATCAGCTCCTTTTTCTGTTCCGGCAAGTAATAGGGCTGATTTAACGGCTCTTAACGCATCTAGTTTGTCTTTTTCTCTAGCAAGCATTGCATCCTTAATGTCTCCGTTGATTTGGTCTGTTAAACTCATAGTTGTGATATGAAAATTAAAAACCCCAAAGTTAATAACTTTGGGGTTCAAATATTAGGTTCAAGTCGCGTAACTTTTTAATCTACATTATCATGTAAAAATGAATTGTTGTCGTTTAGTGTTGTTCTATTTTCGCCATCAGCACCAGTATCGTCCCTTAAAGTATAGCGAGATGCTTGTGAATCAGAAGAATGCTCCACATCATCAAGCTCTACCTGTCTTCTTTTGTACGCTGGTTCATTTTCCATATCCGCAATTCCAGATGGAGTTCTTAAACGCATACTCAGCTCCTTTAATTTACCAATTCGATCAGAAGAACGAGCTTGCTGTTCTTCTGGGGTAACCGCAGGAGCTTCTTGCTTTAAGTAAGGTTCTTCGTAGCTCTTTTCAGGATCAGGTGTCGGCGATTCTGCGGTAGAAGATTCCTCTATCGATTTTTCTTCGTCTGTTTCCTTCATAAAAGGTTCCCAGGCAGTATTTTCAACTTTTTCGTCTGATTTGTTGTTGTCTGTTGATTCGTTAGCTGAATCAGGAGTCCATGTAGATGTTGGTATAGACGGTCCAGAAAAATCCCATGTTTGATCAGGAGATTCAGTCCCTTCTGCAACCGGACTTTCATTAATTGGTGTTTCGTTTGCAAGATCATCAGCAACAGGATCGTCTTCGACCGAATTAGAGTTCGCTATATCGAATGACATTTCCTTCTGAGATGATTCTGATGGAGTAACCATATATGGTTCTTCTTCTATTGATTCATGCTGCTTTACTCCAGTTTCTTCCTCTTTCGATGATATTGAATTTTTAATCGGTTGAGTCAAACTGATTGGCAAATCGGCTTCAAGGCTAACAACCTTCTTCTGAACTTCTCTAATTTCTCCTGTGTCTGGAGTTGAGGAAAACCCAGTTGCGATGACAGTAACACAAATAGAATCACCAAGAGTTTCATCATATCCATGGCCCCATATAACATCGGCTGAATTGCCCGCTTCAGCTTGAATGTAATCTGTAATATCTGCTATTTCATCCATCATGATTTCCTGTTCACCATAAGTGATATTCAATAACACATAATTAGCTCCATCAATATTATTATCATTTAACAATGGTGAAGCTAAGGCATGAGCTACAGACTTTTCCGCTCTGTCTTCTCCTTCAGCTGTGGCAGAACCCATAATAGCTACACCACTATCTTTCATTACTGTACTTACGTCTTCGAAATCAACATTGATTGCCCCTGTTACTGTTATTACTTCGGCTATGCCTTTTGCGGCGGTGGTTAGCACGTTATCTGCTTGTTCAAAAGCATCCCGTAAACTCAGATTACCGAACATCTCACGGAGCTTATCATTGTTTATTACCAGCAAGGTGTCAACAGATTGGCGCATTGTTTCAATACCTTCAGAGGCTTGCAATTTTCGCTTTCGTCCTTCAAACAAAAATGGCATTGTCACAATACCAACGGTAAGAATCCCCATCTCTTTTGCAACTTGAGCAATAACTGGCGCAGCACCTGTACCAGTTCCGCCACCCATACCGGCAGTAATAAATACCATCTTAGTATTCTTAGATAAAATTTCTCTTATTTGTTCGATATCTTCAATCGCAGCATTCTTGCCTACTTCGGGAATAGAACCAGCACCTCTTCCATTAGTAAGGCTGCTTCCTAATTGAATTTTTAACGGCACTGGACTTATGTCTAATGCTTGATTATCTGTATTACAAATTACAAAATCAACACCTTTGATTCCTTGTTTATACATATGGTTTACTGCGTTGCTTCCGCCTCCGCCAATGCCAAACACTTTAATGATTGATGACTGATCTTTTGGTAAATCGAATTGCATAATAATGGGTTTTATGGGTTACTATCTTATTAAATACTATCGTGATCGGCATCTTCTTCGAACCAAACCTTGCTCTTATCAAGTATTTTATCGAAAAAGCTTCCTTTACTTTTCTTTGAATGCATTGTTACAGAAGAAGTACTTCTGGCATGTCTTGCGCTATACTCAAAACCTTTAATCACTAGGCCAACCCCTGTAGAGTACATTGGGCTAGTAATCTCCTCGGCACCTGAAGCAAGATGTTCTGTAGGGTATCCTATTCTCGTATCCATGCCTGTCATGTATTCAAACAACTGAGTTACATGTTTCAGCTGAGATCCTCCTCCAGTTACAACCAATCCTGCAATTAGCTTTTTCTCGAAACCAGAATTCTTTATTTCGTAATATACTTGCTCTATAATTTCTTCCATTCTTGCCTGTATGATATGTGCCAAGTTTTTCAACGAAATCTCCTTTGGTTCACGTCCTCTCAATCCAGGTATTGCGACAATATCATTATCTTGATTTTCACTGGCTAGTGCCGAACCAAATTTCACTTTTAACAACTCCGCTTGCTTCTTAATAATTGTGCACCCTTCTTTTATGTCTTCTGATATAATGTTCCCCCCAAATGGTATCACGGCAGTATGGCGTATGATTCCATCTTGAAAAATAGCTACATCAGTTGTTCCTCCGCCTATATCAACTAATACAACACCAGCTTCCTTTTCTTCATCATTTAAAACTGCTTCTGACGATGCCAAAGGTTCTAACGTTAATTCAGCAACTTCCAGTCCCGCTTTACGAACGCATTTATAAATATTTTTTGCGGCGGCCATTTGTCCTGTTATGATGTGAAAATTCGCTTCTAAACGTATGCCTGACATACCAATAGGATCACGAATACCTTGCTCGTTATCAACGATATACTCTTGAGGAAGTACGTGAATTATCTCTTCTCCTGGAAGCATTACCAACTTATACATATCATCAATTAAATGATCAATGTCCCCTTGCGAAATCTCATCATCTAAACTATTTCTAGTTCGTATTCCTCTGTGTTGAATACTCTTAATGTGCTGGCCAGCTATTCCTACATTAACAACATTAATTTCGACACCTGATTTAGTTTCTGCCTCTTTAACAGCTTTTTCAATCGCATGTACCGTAGGGGTAATGTGAGAGACCACTCCTCGAGTAACACCGACAGATTCAGTTTTACCCATTCCTAAAATTTCCAGTTTACCGAATTCGTTTTTACGCCCTACCATACAAACAATTTTTGTAGTGCCGATATCTAAACTTACAACGATTTCTGATCCTTCTTCCATAAGGTTACTTTTTGGTACAAACTACCTGATTATTATACTTTAAATTTATTCTCTTATACCCGTTCCAACCCGTTTTACTCAGTCCTTGCTTGTAAAATATCATTAGTTTGTCAAATTTTTCTCTAATGTTTTCCGCTTTTCCGAATAAGATTTCTTGGTTCCCTACTCTTGGTATCAATTCTATATCCCCGTTTTCTTTTACATATATCTGCACAATTTGCGCTTTCAAAAAACTATCATTATTTATAAAAGAAGACAATTGATATAAATCTTTGAGCCTTTGATTTTCTTGTTTTAAATCCATAACATTCATTTCATAGCCCATAGCAAATGATGTTTTTATCGAGCCATTCGCCACTAAAACTCTTGAAGTAAACTTATCAGATAAAGGCATCATCCATCCATTTTCGTCAATGTAATAACTATCCCCGCTTTCATTAAATACTCTTAGAATTGGGTTTCTTTGATTCAATTCAATTTTTAATATTCCATCAATAGTTGAATATACCTCCGCATAACCTATTGATGAATTGTTATTCAATAATTTTTCTAGATGAGCAACGTCAATTAAATCAATTCGCATTCCTTCGCCATATCCTAAATTCAAGACCATGTCCCTAATGTCATCTTCCATCACAAAGAAATTTTTATTCGGTCGATCGATTGATATTTCCATGCTATGACATACTACATCAACGTTTTTGTTTTCTACAAAACCCAGCAGTGCTATTATTACTACTATGATAAATAACCAAGATGATATGTTCAATACCTTACTCAATTCAATAATTCGTTTTTGATTGGTTCTACCAATTTATCAATATCGCCAGCGCCCATAGTCAACAATACCTCTAGTTTTCTTTGTCGTAACTCCGGAATCAACTCTGCTTTTGTACTAATAGATTTATTCTTAATCGTTACTTTCCTTAATAACATTTCAGAGGTAACTCCCTCGATTGGAAGCTCCCTAGATGGGTAAATATCTAACAAAATTAACTCGTTTAACAAATCTAGACTTTTAGCAAAGTCGTCGGCGAAGTCCTTTGTTCTGCTGTACAAATGGGGTTGAAAAACACCCGTAATTTTGTTTTCTGGGTATAACTCCTTTACAGAAGAAATAGTCGCCTTTAGCTCCTCTGGGTGATGGGCATAATCATCAATATAAACTAAATCGTGGTTTTTTATGATATACTCAAATCGGCGTTTGATTCCCTTGAACGACTCTAATGCAGATTTAATTTCTTGATGAGAAACCTTCAGTTGGTCTGCAGCTGCAATTGCAGCAATCGCATTTTCAACATTGTGCCTTCCAGGTAATCCGAACTTGATATCAGAAATCAACCCAGATTGAGCCTGAACATTAAAGACATAATACCCATCGACAACTTTAATATTCTCAAGATAATAATCGGCCTTTTCTGATATGGAATAAGTTATTACATCACAACCAGGATTTAGTTTGTTTTCTAGCTGCTTGTTCAGAATTAGTGATCCCCCAGGCCGAATTTGCCTTGAAAACAATTCGAACGATTCTAGAAATTTAGAGTGGTCGCCATAAATATCTAAATGGTCAGCATCCATGGAAGTTATTATTGCCATGTTCGGATGAAGTTCTAAAAAAGAGCGGTCGTATTCATCCGCCTCAACCACAGTTTTTTCAGCATTTTCGGTAAGTAAAACATTCGTATTATAGTTTTTTAAAATTCCTCCCAAAAAAGCATTACACCCAATTGACCGCTTAAGTGCGTGCGCCAGAATAGATGATGTAGTTGTCTTTCCGTGAGTTCCTGCTACTGCTAAAGTGAAAGACTCATTAGTTATGATACCAAGAACTTCTGAACGCTTTTTCATGACGTAACCCTTTTCCCAGCAATGCTTATATTCTTTTAAATCTTTGGAAACTGCAGGTGTATAGACAACTAAATCAAGCTCTGAAGGAATTAAAGTAGGTGAATCTGTGTAGTGAATATTAACTCCTTCTTTCTCTAGTTGATTGGTAAGAATGGTTTCAGTTTTATCATATCCTAAAACCTCTTTCCCGATAGCGTTAAAATAACGCGCTAAAGCGCTCATGCCAATGCCTCCAACACCTATAAAATATACTTTATGTATTTTTTCCAAACTCATTTTCCAATCAAAGAAATTACTTCGTTTGCTATAACTTCAGCAGCATCAGCTTTACCAAGCTGCCCTATATTTTGCTTCAATTTTTCTTGCAATTCTATATTATTGGATAAGTTTAATACTTCATTTCCAAGTTTATCAATAGCTTCAACGTCTTTTACTAACAACGCAGCGTTATGAACTACCAAAGCCATAGCGTTTTTAGTCTGGTGGTCTTCTGCTACATTAGGAGAAGGAACAAGGATTACAGGCTTTTTCACCAAACACAATTCCGACACCGAAATAGCTCCGGATCTTGAAACAACAAAATCTGCAACAGCATACGCATAATCCATTTTTGAAATAAACTCGTAAGCATAAATTCCATTATTAGCATATTTGATGCATGCCATCTTGGCCTTGTCGAAATATGCTTTTCCTGTTTGCCATATGACTTGAATATCATTTTCAGCATATTTATTTAAACTTGCTTCAATGGCCTGATTAATTGTTCGAGCACCTAAACTTCCACCAATAATTAGAAGTGTTTTTTTGTTAGGATCAATCTTGAAATATTCAACTCCTCTAGGCTTTTTCCCATCCAAATTTCGGATATCTTTTCTAACGGGATTACCTGTTAACATAATTTTTTCTTTTGGGAAGAAACGGTCCATACCATCATAGGCTACACAAATCTTTTGCACCTTATTTGCTAAAAATTTATTAGTGATTCCAGGATAAGAATTTTGCTCTTGAAGGATTGCTGGAATTCCAGATTTAGCAGCTACGTGCAACATTGGTCCACTAGCATAACCTCCAACACCAATAGCAACATCAGGCTTAAACTGCTTTAATATTTTTTTTGATTTAAATAAGCTACTAATAAGTTTGAATGGAAAACTCAGATTCTTAAGCGTTAGACTTCGCTGCAAACCACTTATCCATAATCCTTTAATATTATAACCTGCAGCAGGAACTTTTTCCATTTCCATTCTACCTTCCGCGCCAATAAACAAAATTTCAATGTTTGCGCTTTTTGCCTTTAGCGCATTTGCAATCGCAATTGCCGGAAATATGTGACCACCTGTACCACCGCCACTAATAATAACTCTATATTTTTGCATGAGTCATCCTATTTAAGGTTGATTCACCTTCTATTCCTCTGCTAACACTGAGGATAATTCCAATTGCAATACAGGTAAACCAAATTGACGTTCCACCCATACTTACCATTGGCAAAGGCTGACCGGTAACAGGAAATAAATTAACAGCAACTGCCATATTGATCATGGCTTGGAAAACAAGCATAAATGCTATCCCAACAGCTAATAATGCCCCAAATGCCTTAGGGCTCTTCACAACAATGCGCACTGCTCGATATAATAAAATTAGGTATAGCATGAGAACAGCAACTCCCCCGATCAAACCATACTCCTCTAAAACTATGGCATAAATAAAATCAGAATAGGGGTGTGGCAAAAAATTTCTTTGGGTGCTTTTACCGGGACCTTTTCCTGTGATACCACCAGCAGCAACGGCTATTTTTGACTGTTCAGCTTGATAGTTTCCTTTACTATCTGCACTGGAGAAGTTTTCAATTCTTGCGATCCACGTATCAATTCTAGGTAACAATCCAGGCACCGACATCGCTAACAAAAATGCTAACCCAATTGCTGCGATTCCTGAACCTATCATAGCGCCAATATGCTTTAAACTAATTCTTCCAATAAACATCAACACCAGACAAACGGTAAAAAGAACAGCCGCGGTGGAAAAGTTAGCAGGAAATATCAACCCACAAACTACGAAAATTGGTAAAACAATTGGAATAAATGCTTTCTTAAAATCCTTGATTACATCTTGCCTAATGGAAAGTATTCGCGCTACATACATTATCAATGACAGTTTTGCTAAATCGGAAGTTTGAAAAGACTGATTAATAACCGGAATCACCAGCCAGCGACTCGCATTATTCAGATTAGAACCTATTAATAATGTAAGAATCAGTAGCGGTACTGAAATATACAATGCAAGTTGTGCTACTCGTGAAAAATAACTATATTTAATTCTATGGATTCCATACATAATCCCAAGCCCTATTATTAGGAATGTAGAGTGGCGAAATAGATAATAAAAAGTGTTACCGTTATGATGACGGTAAGCCAAAGAGGTGATAGAGGTATAAACAACCAGAGTTGAAATAATAGCCAAAAATAAAACTACAAGCCAAATCGCTCGATCACCTTTAGTATATTTTAAAATATTATTCAATGCGCTACTATTTGAATTTTACTCTACTTTACCTGTTCTCAGTATATTAACAACGATGGTATTGAATTTGCAATAATTACCTCTGAGGCAACTCTAAAACAGATTTTCTAAACTGCTCACCTCTATCCTTATAATTTTGATACAAGTGGAAACTTGAACAAGCTGGCGAGAATAGCACCACATCACCTTCAACTGAAAGTGAACACGAAATTTGCACTGCTTCCGCTACCGAAGAAGCTTCTGAAAAGGAATCTACTCTTTCAATTAATGTGTTTAATGACCCGTTAAAGTTTTTACCTAAGCACACAATTGCTTTTACGTTTTGATTAACCAAATCATTAAAAATCGTGTAATCAGTTTCCAAATCTGAAAGCCCTACAATCCATACAACTGGCTTATCCATGCACTCTAAAGAATACCATGTAGAGTTAACATCTGTAGCTTTAGAATCATTGACATAATCTACGCCGTTAACGTTTGAGATTAACTCTAACCTATGCTCTATACCTCCGAATTCGTCTACATTCGACAGTCTTGATTCAACTAATTTTTCAGCCAAACTTCTTTGAGAAACTCCGCTTTTCTTAACATTTGTATTCATATCCATTTGTTTTAGTTTACTAATTGTTCTCTTGTAATTGTAATATTACACAGCATTCTTATATACTCGTAGTCACTCTATAAATACTTTTTAACACTTAATGTTCAATTACTTGATTCTACAACCCTCTTACCTGTTCTTTAAATTGTCGCCCTCTGTCTTCAAAATCTTCAAACAAATCGAAACTAGCGCATGCAGGACTTAACAAAACAGTATCGCCCTTTTGGCCCAACTGATAAGCAAACTGTACCGCACCTTCCATTGAACCCGTTTCAGCAATAGAAACACCAGTATCTTTAAACGCCTCTTTGATTTTGGTATTATCCTTCCCCAGACAAACAATTGCAGTTACTTTTTCTTTAACTACATCTTTTAAGATAGAGTAATCGTTTCCTTTATCGACACCACCAACAATCCAAACCACGCGTGCAGGCATAGTTTCCAATGCATACCAAGTCGAGTTAATATTCGTTGCTTTGGAGTCGTTTACAAAATGGATACCATGCACGCTTACTACTTTCTCCATTCGATGTTCTATATTTTGAAAATCGGTAAGACTATCTCTAACAACATCCTTTCGCAATTCTAAAATGCGAGACGCAACTCCCGAGGCCATTGAGTTGTAAATGTTGTGTTTGCCTTCTAATGCTAGTTTGTATATTGACATATTTAATTCCTGGTTTTGGTAATTAATTAATAAATGTTCATTTTTTATGTATGCTCCTTGTAACTCGTTTAAATCTTGTTTTATCGTGAATGGAATAAGCTGGGCTTTGAGATCTCTTTTAGATAACTCTTTAGTAATATTTTCATCATCCAGACAATAGATGAAGTAATCTTTGGAAGATTGGTTTTGACTAATTCGAAATTTAGAATCGATATATTTCTGCATTTCATTCTCGTATCTATCGAGATGATCTGGCGTAATATTCATTAATATAGCTATGTCCGCTTTGAAACGAAACATTCCATCTAACTGAAAACTACTTAGCTCAAGCACATAGCAATCAAAATTATCTTCTGCTACTTGCAACGCTAAACTTTTTCCGACATTACCCGCCAACCCAACATTTAAGCCTCCATTTTTAAGAATATGATATAACAAGAGTGCTGTTGTTGTTTTACCATTGCTTCCCGTTATACAAATCATTTTAGCTTCGGTAAATCTGCTTGCAAATTCAATCTCAGAAATAACTTCAATACCTTTCTCAACTAACTGTTCGACCAGCAGAACTGTATCGGGTATTCCTGGACTTTTAACAACCAAATCTCCTTGAAATATTAAATCCTCAGAATGCTGCCTCTCTTCCCATTCAAGGGCAAGATTTGAAAGAACTTTTTTATACTTTTCTTTGATTCTATTTTTATCAGAAACAAATACTTTATAACCTTTTTTTAATCCTAATATAGCTGCCCCTACGCCACTTTCTCCACCACCGAGAACAACTAAATTTTTCATTTCATTATCTCAATTTAAGTGTTACAACAGTTATTATTGCTAGCATAATGCCAACAATCCAAAACCGAGAAACAATTTTTGATTCATGTAGTCCTTTTTTCTGATAATGATGGTGTAGTGGAGCCATTAAGAAAATACGTTTCCCTTCGCCTAGCTTGTTTTTCGTGTACTTAAAATACCCAACTTGAACCATCACAGAAATTGTTTCAATAAAGAACACGCCGCACAATACAGGTATCAGCAGCTCTTTTCTAACTAGAATTGCGAGCGTTGCGATAATTCCTCCAATAGCAAGGCTTCCGGTATCACCCATGAAAATTTGAGCTGGATATGAATTATACCATAAGAATCCTATGCAAGCTCCAATAAATGCAGCAACAAAAACGGTTAGCTCTCCAATATTTGGGATATACATAATATCCAAATAATCAGAAAACATTACATTACCAGATAGATAAACAAATACTCCAATTGTTAACATAATAATAGCAGAAGTACCTGTCGCTAATCCATCAATTCCATCTGTCAAGTTTGCCCCATTCGATACGGCCGTTATAATAAATATTACAGCTAGTACATAAATTATCCATGTGTAACTTCTTAAATCATTACTAATAAAACCAAGAACTGAGGAGTAATTAAACTCATTATTCTTCACAAAAGGTATCGTTGTATTTGGTGACTTTCTATCTAACAAATAAGTTGTTTTCCCATCATCACTTAACACTGCACTTACTAATGAACTGTCAACTTGAGCAATAATTTCAATTGGAATTTCAACACGTGTTTTGATAGCAGGATGGAAATAAACAGTAAGCCCAACAATTAAACCAATACCAACCTGGCCAACAATTTTGAATCGGCCAGCTAACCCTTCCTTGTTCTTTTTAAACACCTTGATATAGTCATCAGTGAAACCAATCGCACCTAACCAGAGTGTAGTAATGAGTAGTAAAATTATGTAGATATTATTAAGTTTAGCGAATAACAATGTTGGAATTACAATGGCGGCGATGATAATTAAGCCTCCCATTGTCGGTGTTCCTTGCTTCTCAATTTGACCCTCTAACCCTAAATCTCTAACTGTTTCGCCAACTTGTTTTTTAAGTAAAAAGGCTATTATTCTCTTACCAAACAACAAACTAATTACAAGTGAAACAACTGCAGCCATCGCTGCCCTAAAAGAAATATAGCCAAATACACCAGCACCTGGTACATTCATTTCTTGAAGATATTGAAACAAGTGATATAACATTAACCTGTAACTATTTGAAGCATTTGTATTAAAGTTTCCTTATCATCAAATGGCGTTTTCTTTCCATTTATCTCTTGATATTTTTCATGTCCTTTCCCTGCAACAAGAATTATGTCTCCTTCTTTCGCCATAGCACTTGCCGCTTTTATCGCTTCCTGCCTATCCGGAATTGACAAAGTCTTTTTGAAATATTGGGGGGCAACTCCTTTATGCATATCTTCGATAATTGTAGCCGGATTTTCTGTCCTAGGATTGTCTGACGTGAACACAACTTTTGTTGCCAATTCACAAGCTATACCAGCCATTTTGGGGCGTTTATCAGCATCTCTATCCCCACCACATCCAACAACTGCAATAACTTGCTCGTTTCCTGTGCGGATATCATTAATCGTTTTTAGAACATTCTTTAAGGCATCGGGAGTATGTGCATAGTCCACAATTCCGGTGATGTTATTTTCGGTTTTGAAATACTCGAAGCGACCCTCAACAGAAACCAACTTACTTAAAGAAGTTAGTGCATCCATTTTATCCTCTCCTAACAAAATAGAAACTGCGTAAATAGTCAATAAATTGTAGGCGTTAAATGAACCTATAAGCTTGGTCCAAACTTCATTATTATCGATACTTAAAACCAAACCATCGAATTGATTTTCAATGATGCGGCATTTAAAGTCTGCCATTGTTTTTAAAGCATAGGTGCTCTTCTTAGCCCTGCAATTTTGAACCATTACGTTTCCATGCACATCGTCTAGATTAATTAAAGCGAAAGCATCTTCATTTAAGTCATCAAAAAACGCCTTCTTGGCATTAATGTAACCATCAAATGTTTTGTGATAGTCTAGGTGATCATGCGTAATATTTGTAAATACGGCCCCATCAAAATTCAACCCAGCAATTCTATGTTGATCAATCGAATGACTGCTAACTTCCATGAAACAATAGGTACAACCTTTGCCGACCATCTCACGCAAAAGCGCATTTAGCTGCAAAGCATCTGGCGTGGTATGACTAGCAGGGATTTCCTCATTGCCAATTAGATTTCGAACCGTCGAAAGTAAACCAACCTTATAACCTAATGATTTGAACAAATCATACAATAATGTTGCTGTGGTTGTTTTCCCGTTAGTACCTGTAACGCCAACTAACTTAATTTCTTCTGATGGATTCTCATAAAAGTTAGATGCTATAAATCCCAAAGCTCTACTACAATTTTCAACTTTTACATAAGTTATTTTACTATTTAAATTTCGTGGTAACTTTTCACAAACTATTGCAACAGAACCAACTTCTATCGCTTGATTAATAAAATTATGACCGTCAACTTGTGTCCCAGGAACTGCCACAAATAGACTTAGCTTGGTTATAGCTCTAGAATCAAAACAAATTTTTTCAATAGCTACATTCGTAGAACCGACGACCTCGTCAATGCCTGCTTTATATAATATGTCTTTTAATAACTTCATTAAGACAATTCGAGCGTTATTTGATCTCCAATTTCAACACGTAATCCTGGTTTTATTGACTGATATTTTATTGTTCCCTTTCCATTTATATTTACACCAAGTCCGGCATTTTCTAAAACAAAAACGGCATCTGTAACAGCCATTCCAACAACATTTGGCACCAACCCTTTAACCACCTTTCTAACTTGAATTTCTACCGACTTAACACCCGTTTTAGTAATTGCCCATTGATTATCTATTGACTGCACATCAGTTGGCACAGCTAGCTTCTTGAAGACCTTAACTAAATCCTTTTGATTTCCGTTTTTAGAAACAGGTATTGTGTTATTTGCCATCAATTCTTGTTGTTGCAATTCCTCATGAATTTCAACACTATTAGCATAAACTTTATCCGCAATTTCTTTGAATATTGGTCCAGCAACTAAGTTTCCGTAATACACGTTGTTAGATGGGGCATTTACCACTACGATACAAGAATATTTTGGCGCTTCAGAAGGAAAATAGCCCACAAAAGATGCCTGATGACTTACCTTAGAATCATATTTATAACCATATTTATCGTTAGCAATTTGAACTGTACCTGTTTTCCCTGCGATTTTAAAATGTGCGTTCTTCAAGTTTCTTGCTGTACCATTTTCTACAACCTCTTCAAGAAGCGGTTTTATCTTATTGATAGTAGACCTTGAACAAATCGACTCATTAATTACTTGTGTTTTAATCTTTCGAATAGTCTTTCCCCGAACCTGAACTTCATTTACAAATTTCGGCTGCACCATTCTACCATCATTAGCTATGGCATTATAAAAAGTTAGGATTTGAAGCGGTGTCATCTGCACTTCGTAACCAATCGACATCCAGGGCAGTGTTACCCCGGACCAAGATTTATCCTTGGTACTTTTAATCAATGGCTCACCCTCTCCTGCTATTTCAACACCAAGAGATTGCTGAAGATTCATTTTATATAATCTATCCACAAAAGCCTGTGGGTTTTTAGAGTAAGCATCATTAATAACTTTAGATATTCCGATATTAGATGACACAACCAAAGCTTCACCAAACGTCATTTTTCCATGACCACCAAACTTAGAATCTGTCATTACCTGATCATAGAAATTGTAACGTCCGTTACCAGTATCTACACTATCAGTGACATTAACGAGACCTTCTTCAAGAGCAGCGATTACCGAAGCTAGCTTAAAAGTAGAGCCGGGCTCAGTACTTTCTCCTATGGCGTAATTATATTGTTCGTAATAATCTCCATCTTTTCCTCGAGATAAATTAGCAATAGCTTTTATATCGCCAGTCGAAACTTCCATCATCACTACGCAACCATGGTCAGCATTATGCAGTTCCAGTTGCTCCAATAATGCACGCTGCGCAACATCCTGTATGTTTACATCAATTGTGGTAACAATATCACTGCCGTCTTCTGGCTCTATTTCATTATCAGCATTAAGAGGCATCCAAACACCACCGCCAATTTTTTGCATCAACCTCTTACCTTCAACACCTTTTAGCTCTGTGCGATAAGCACCCTCTAGGCCAACAGGCTTTAAACCATCTCTATCATATCCTATCGTTCGCGCTGCTAATTGTCTGAATGGCTTTTGACGTTTATTCTGTTGCATAAAAATAAAACCGCCTTTATACCGTCCTCTTTTAAAAATTGGGAACTCACGCATCTTCTTTAATTGCGTATACCTTACATTTCTCTTGATCAAATGATACCGTGCACCATTTTCTTTAGCACCTATTAAATCCCGCTTGTATTCTGTAGCAGTTTTATCAGCAAACAACATTGAAAGGCTTATGCAGAGTGAATCGATATTTTTATCCCACACCACATCCTTAAGTGCATCGCAATTAGGGTCAAAACGAACTTCATAAATTGGAATAGAAGTAGCTAGTAAACTACCATCTTCGGCATAGATATTTCCGCGAACAGCCTCAATGTCTTTTAGCTTAGTAGTGGTGTTTTCAGCCTTAGATATCCATTTGTCGCCCTCAACAAATTGAATATAGACAATTCTCCCCACAATAGCCGCCCCGAAAAGACACATAAAGAAGTACACTAAGTATACACGCCACAATATGTCTTTCTTTTCTTCCATTGCTCTTACTCGACTTCTAAAAATTCTCTGGATTTAACAACAATTTTTTTAGGTGGAGTATAAGACTCTTTCAAGCCTAGTTCTCTTTCTTCAACAATTCCAGCAATTTTGGATTGTTTACTGATATACATCAAATCTGATTTCGTTGTGATATATTCTGAGCGCATCTCCTTCAGCTCTATAGAGGAGTTATTAATATCCCTAACGGCACTTTCGGCCCAATACCCATTCACGATATAAACTAATGCAATGAGTGACAAAAACATCAAGTAAGGCAAATGAACTACGAACTCCTCTCGAGCCAAAGCATTTCCATTAACAAGCCCAACCAAAGACTTAAAGAAATTCTGCTTCTTACCTTTTTTTGTTCTCGATTTATTTTTTACTACTCTCATCATAGCTTTTCTGCTATTCTTAGTTTTGCGCTGCGAGCGCGATTATTTACTTTCAACTCCTCATTCGAAGGAGTAATTACCTTATTATTTATTGCTTTAAATGGCTTTATAACATTTCCGAAAAAGTCTTGCTCAATCATTCCTTTAAAATTCCCCGACTTGATGAAGTTTTTTACCAACCTGTCTTCCAAAGAATGGTATGACATTATCACCAACCTTCCGCCTGGCTTTAACACTTCGGCACTTTGCTTTAAAAAATCTTGCAAAACATTCATCTCGTCATTCACTTCAATACGCAATGCTTGAAAAACCTGCGCTAAATACTGAGATGGCTTCCTCTTATCAATGCAATCAGCAATCATTTCTTTAAACTGAAACACTGACTTAATATTCTCAGAAGACCTTGCGCTCAAGATGGTTGAAACTAAACGACCCAAACTCCTTATCTCTCCGTAAGTGCGAAATATTCGATACAAATCATCTTCCGAATACTCATTCAAGATTATTGATGCCGTCAACTTCGACCTCTGATCCATGCGCATATCCAAATCAGCATCAAACCGAATTGAAAAACCTCTATCTGGAATATCAAACTGATGAGAAGAAACACCTAAATCTCCAAGAACACCGTTAACTTTGTTACAACCCAACAAACGCAAATTGTTTTTCAAGTATTTAAAGTTTTGCGGAACTAAATTGAATTTATTGTCTTCTGGGACATTCTTTAGCGCATCAGCATCTTGATCAAAAGCAATCAAACGCCCCGAAACTAGTTTTTCGAGAATCGCTCGAGAATGACCTCCACCTCCAAAAGTTACATCAACATAGATTCCAGAAGGATCAATCAACAAACCATTTAAACAATCATGTAAAAGAACGGGTAAATGATATTCTCTGCTACTCATCTCCAAATGAAACATCACCCATAACCTCCTCTGCTAAAGCTTCGATATCTATATCTTCACTCATCGCATTGGTGCGTTTGGATTTATTCCAAATCTCGATAACACCCCCACTGCCAACCACAGCAACTTCCTTAGCAATTTCTGCGCTTGAAGCTAATGGCTTCGGCACTAAAAAGCGACCGACACCATCAAGAGAAACTGGAGTCGCACCGCCCATGACACGCCTAACAAAATCATCATTCTTCTTAATCAAGCGATTCAATCTTCGAAGACCATGATTTAATTTCTCCCACTCGCCAATCGGATACACAACAAGACAATCAGCATGGAGGTTCCGATTCACTACAAAACCTTTTTCAGCCTCTGTACCTAGCTGCTTTTTTAAGCCAGCAGGAAACATGAATCGCCCTTTGCTATCAATCTTACAGTCGTATTCGCCCAGTAGGTTTATCATTCACTAATAATTGAGGGTAAAAGTAGAAAGAATATGACACAATTTACCACTGTTTACCACTTTATACCACTTTTGTTGAAAACTTTTTAACGAATGATGATTTTAAAGGTTTCAGAAAAACCAATAAAACGAGTGGCAGCAGGGAATTGATCGTTTAAATAAGCAATAGAAAAAAGTGGGAGTTATTAACTTCGTTTTAAACATGTACCTGTTCAAAGTCAGTTCCCCTTAATGGGTGTTTTCATAATACTTTTTTAACTAAATTTGGCGCACCTGTTAGTTAGTCAATGGAATTAAAAATCAAAGAAGAAGGAGGGTTTAAATACTTAGAGAAGGGCACAGGACCAGTGATTGTCGTTCTTCATGGTTTGTTTGGTGCGCTAAGTAACTTCAAAGATGTTGTTGAACATTTCTGCTCAAGCTATACGGTTGTTATTCCGATGATGCCGATTTATGAGCTTCCAGTAATTAACACAAATGTTAAAAATTTAACCAAATTCATCCATGATTTTATTGAATTTAAAGGGTATGAAAAAGTGAACCTACTTGGTAATTCCTTAGGCGGTCATGTTGGTCTAGTATACACTACGAAGCACTTAAGTTCAGTAAACTCATTGACCCTTACAGGTAGTTCTGGATTATATGAAAATGCTATGGGCGGATCTTTCCCAAGAAGAGAAGATTACGATTATATTAAGGAGAAAGTTGGCCTAACATTTTTTGATCCAAAACATGCCACTAAAGAATTAGTTGATGAATGTTATGAAATTGTTAATGACAGAGCAAGTGCGTTGCGAACATTAGCTCTCGCTAAATCCGCAATAAGGCACAATGTAGCTAAAGATTTACCTGCGTTAAATATTCCAGTCTGCTTAATTTGGGGAAAAAATGACACAATTACTCCGCCTGAAGTAGCTGAAGAATTTAAAGAACTTCTGCCAAAAGCAGATTTATTTTGGATAGACGAATGTGGTCATGCACCGATGATGGAGCAGCCGCAGGAGTTCAATACTTTATATAGTACCTGGCTAAATAAACAACACCCTTAATCCATTACTATCTTCTTGCCTTTTTATATAGGATGTTCAAATGAAAATAACCACCGCCACATTTCTAAAAAGCAGTGCAGAGGCTGACAAATGTCCAAAACCAGACAAACCCGAATACGCTTTTATAGGAAGGTCTAACGTTGGGAAATCTTCATTAATCAACATGATGACCAACAAAAAGGCGTTGGCCAAAATTTCTAGCCGGCCTGGAAAAACGCAACTTATTAATCACTTTACGATTAATGAAAAATGGTTTATGGTTGACCTACCGGGATACGGTTTTGCGAAAGTCTCAAAAAAAGATAAAGACAAATGGGTTGGTTTCACAAACACCTATCTGCTGGGCAGAATAAACTTAATGAGTCTATTTGTATTAATTGATTCAAGACACTC
Organism: uncultured Flavobacteriales bacterium; assembly: GCA_905480125.1. Classification (GTDB taxonomy): domain Bacteria; phylum Bacteroidota; class Bacteroidia; order Flavobacteriales_G; family NORP312; genus NORP312. The sequence continues at coordinate 26,584 of CAJQPE010000006.1, forward strand.
TCCACAAAAAATAGATTTAGAATTTATGGAGTGGTTAGCCGTTAACCAAATTTCATTTGCCATTGTTTTTACAAAAATAGATAAGTTGACAGATAATAACTTCGGTAAAAATATGGAGGTTTATAAAACCCGTTTACTGCAAGACTGGGAAATATTACCTAAAACATTTTACACCTCTTCTTCTCACAGAATTGGAGCGGAAGAAATTCTAAACTATATTGAAGAAACTAACAGCTTGTTTCAACTACCTTAACAGGGTAACATGACCATTGCGACTATAATCTTCACCCGAAACACCTGAAGCGGTTAGCACATAAAAATATGTTCCCGCAGCACATGGTTGCCCGCCAAACGTATAACCAGACCACTCGCCTTTGGAATGCGTAGTTTCAAATATTAACTCTCCCCATCTATTATATATCTGTAAATCATATTGATCAACACCTGCATTAGCGGCAACAAATACATCATTTAATCCATCACCATTAGGTGAGAATACGATTGGCAGAATAAGACCTTCATCAATAGTTACCTCATTGTAAACAGTATCTACACAACCGTTTTCATCAGAAGCTATCAACATAACCGTATAAGTGCCTATTTCATCATATTCATGCCTAGGATTTTGAGAAGATGAAATGTTTTCATCACCAAAATCCCACTCCCAAGCGAAGGAAGAAGAGCTAGCATCAGTGAAATCAACGATATCGAGTTGAGGATTATTTACTGCCGAAGTAAATGCCGCTATGGGACCTTGAAATACATTAACAGAAATCGAATTAGATGGCAGAGAAACACATCCGTTTGGATATGTTTCAGTCGCATAAACTTCTCCTTCAATATTTCCCCAAATGATTTCCATTTCATCTGTACCCTGCAATTGAGGATTTAATATGGCATCTGAAGCATTTACAAACCAATCAAAATTACCAGAATTCGAATTATTTGAAGTTAATGAATAGCTTGATGATTGAGAAGCACAAGCATCTGACAAACCCGATAAGATCGGTCCTTCAGGAGATTTTTTACCAAGAGCAAAAGGAAATTCACTAAAATTAATCCAATTAGAAATTGAAAGCGATTCAAAATTTCCAGTATTAGATGCTGTCGAGTTACCGGCCTTATTCCATAAGATTGCTTCAGGCGTACCCCAAATTCCTATCGCATCAAAAGCACCATCAATTGCTTTATAAAACATAGTAAGGTTAATCGCAGAACTACCTGCTGTTCTGTGTATCTCATGATAATAGATAGGGTTAATTTCACACATGGAATCTGATAAATTTAAAACATCGTAGCTATCTGTAGACGCTGAATTGTTTACAAGTCGCGCAGCAAATGCATTAACTCCTGGCACAGTTATTTCAATCTCTATGGGTCTATATCTAAAGTTATTTAAAGATGATCCCAAGGGGAAGTAATACTTGCCGACTTGCTCGGTTTGCCACCACAATGAACCAGTGGATAAACTACTAACATACCCTGTGTCCAATGTGTTTATATTATTTGTCACCGCTGATGTGTCCGGATTTAATACATACATTGTAAAGCTATCGGTAGCTAATTCCCTATCATTGAGAGATAAATTTGAATTTATAAATACGTCAATTGTTTGAGTTTTTACTCCTGTACCTAATAATGTTAAATTATTAAAAATTGTTAATTGATCTCCAGTTATTAACTGATCAGACCCTGTTAATTCAATAGTACTTGCCTGAGCAATAAAAGTTCCATTATTGATCCAGTCACCTTCTAAATGTGTTACGCCACTCCCAATGTAAACGGCTGAATTACCTGCGTCATCAATTAATAAATCCCCATTGTTTATGCTATTGGATATGGTAACATCTCCATTATTGTCAAAAAAAGAAGTATTTACACCGAGGATACCGCTTCCATTAAGCTCAACATTACCATTTATTTGCATAATAGCTCCCGGCATAACAGAAACTGCAGCGTTATTGTAAAATGTGACTTGCGCGAATAAACAAGTGCTAGCTGCACTGATGAATATAATAGAGATAAATTGCTTTAAAAACTGCATTTTGTCAACGAAACAAATATACGAAATTGACACAATTTAGTTTCGTTATTTATCGATCTGTATTTAATCTGACACAGGCCCAACTAAGCCCATTTTTTCAGCAAAAGCCGTCCCAAATTCTTTCATTTCTTTAGCCATATCGTTTTCATTTGTTGCTCTTTCAAAAGTATCAGCCATTGTCATTATCGACTGATGAAAGAATTTCTTCATGTCATCAACAGTCATTTCTTTGGTCCACAAATCTATACGCAACGTATTATTTTCCTTTTCGTCCCAAAGCGAAACTAGCATAGCTTTACAAGAGCTTTCCTCTCCCACATCTGATGCCGACCAATCTATTTTTTCTGGAACCTGATTCTCATCAAGCTTAACCTTAAAATTTATATCTGATGATTTACCCATATTATGATTTTGGTTTATATCCCGACTCACGAAGAATTGCTTGCGCATCATTCATTTCCATTAAATTTGCTAATGAAACTTTGGGATGTTTATTCATATAAGATCTTATTATTTGCCAGCCCAGCCATACGCCAGTTCGCGCTGGCGAAACTTTGTCGAAACCTCTCGTAAATGGACCTTCTCCAGTAAACTGAATAATGTCAGATTGATTCTTTGAAAACAACAACTTATTTTGGACTAAATGCGACCACAAACTAAATTCATAATGATCGCACCAAAGTAACTGCTCTGAGGAAAACCCAATTTTTATCGTATCACTTTTTGCTGGATAAAAAGCGTCCATCAAGTACATGATTTTACCTTCATAAATCATTTTCGACAGCAAATCTTTTTCTTTACTTTCATTTGAAAATTCGCTGATCGACCAACCTTTTAGAGCATCAACGACTAAATGATCTTTTGTCATAATATTTGATTTATACTTAGGAACCCCTAGTGCTGGGTAATAATCACAGTTGGCGCCTAGATACATATCTAAGCCTAAACCCAAGGTACTATCCATTGCAATAATTGCATAATTAAACCCGGAGATAAAAGTTATAATCTTTGGAACAATCTTTCTAGGAAAATGATAATTATAGTACTTGAAAGCGATTTTTAGTTCCCCTTCTATCTCTTTAGTTTCACTAAACTCGTCAAATGTTCTCTGGTGCAACTCCCTAATGTTTGCATCCTCCAAAAACCCTACGAGATTACTCGCCACAACTTCAGGATTTGGACCCCCCGTATTAATTACTGAATTAACATATTGCTCAAAAAACAAACCATACTTACCGTGTAACTTTTCCACTTCTGGCAGCATATTTGAGCGGTTGGCCGCTTCTAGTTCTTTATCAAACCGATCAAAAGAAATACTAACATCAATTTCTGAAACGTTAACATCAAGCCTATCGCTATCGCACGTAATTAATAACAATGAGATGAGGATAAATACGATTAACTTTAAAAAACGCATGCTTGAATTTTGAGTACTATTGAATGTTCAAATGTATTAATAGCATAAACCAACAAATTATATTGGTATGAAAATTATAAACAAAGTACTATTTACAACCGCCACCATATTATTAATGGCTATTATATCTAATGCACAAGAAGTAAAAAAAGTAGCTATTGGAATATACGGAACAGGGAATACATCATGGCTAAAACCTGATATTGATGGCAAATATGGACACGCTAGAAAAGGTATCGGTTTGGGTTATAGCGCTGGAGTTGCATTCGACTTAGCACTTTTCGGAAGCAACAACTACGCATTTGTTACAGGGGCCGGGGTACTTTACCATTCAGGTAAGATTGAATACCCCGATGTTTATTCACCAGCTGATACGGTTCATTACACCGGAACAAGCACATCTAAATACAAGCTAAGCTATATAGATATTCCAATAATGCTAAAACTGAAAACCAATGAAATTGGCTATCTAACCTATTATGGTGAAGTAGGTTCTAGCATTGGAATCAAATACAAAGCAAGACAAGATAATGAGTTTACATACATCGATGAATTCGGTACTCAAGTAACTACGACAACTGAAGATAGCGACATGGGATCGTCTGCATATTTATTTAGATTTCCACTTGTAATTGGCGCTGGCGTGGAATATAACTTATCGGGAAATACCTATATACTAGTTGGCTTGACGTACAATAATGGCTTTACGAATACCTTTGCTTGGGGAAAAAACAACCCCAAAATATATGAGTATGACGACAGTAATGCGTCCATAGTTTTAGACGAAAATGGCGTACCAAAGACTGTTGATGAACCCAGTAGAAAAGCGATTTCTAACTTTGTAGGATTAAAGGTTGGAATCAAGTTTTAACGATTAATAAAGAGTAACTAAAGTTACATGGAGCAGCAAAAAATAATTGCACATATTGTTAATTGGCTAAACGATTACAGCAATAAATCACATACCCATGGTTTTGTGATTGGTGTTTCTGGTGGTGTAGATTCTGCTGTTACCTCCACGCTATGCGCAATGACTGGCAAACCCGTTATATGCATAAATATGCCCATACACCAGGCCGAATCGCAGTTGCAACGATCTATTGAACATATTAATTGGTTGAATAGTAATTTCGACAACATTACCGAAAAAACAGTTGACCTCACTAACAATTTCGAAAACTGGAAAACAACTTTACCATTAGAGATACAAGATGACTTAACCATGGCAAACCTAAGGGCAAGAATTCGAATGTCAACGCTCTATGCATTCGCTGGAAACGACGGAAAATTGGTCGCAGGTACTGGAAATAAAGTAGAAGATTTTGGAGTAGGTTTTTTTACTAAATACGGTGATGGTGGTGTTGACCTAAGCCCAATTGCTGACCTCAACAAGACTGAAGTTTTTGCCCTAGCAAAAGATTTAGGAATTATCGAATCCATTCAAACTGCTGAACCAACAGATGGACTTTTTGGCGATGACCGATCAGATGAAGATCAAATTGGCGCATCCTACCCAGAATTAGAATGGGCTATGGGATACAAAGAAAATACAGTTTCATTAACAGATCGAGAAGCCGAGGTACTTGCAATCTACAAAAAGCTAAACATGATTAACTCACACAAAATGATTCCTATACCAGTTTGTATAGTGCCAAAGGCACTTCGAATCAAATAACCTCCCAGGTATTAGCTCCTGCAAGAAGCGAATTCAAATCACCTTCTCCTTTAATTTTTATAGCCTGATTAATTTGAATGGCAACGTCTTCTTCATAAACGGAACGGCTCTCTTTATAAAACACCCCAAACGGCCTAGGTAAAGTCATTTCCGCTGATGGGGTATCGAAAAACCGAGTTAAGATACCTGCCTTTACCTGATCCGATTCGTCATGAACCCAAAGATCATCTGGGGAAATACTTTCATCTAAAGCAACAACTACCGGCTTAAACCCGTCTAATTTAATTCCTAAATCTCCGTTGTCACCGAAGATTAATGGCTGACCATGCTTAAGCTGCAGTGTTGTATTTCCTTTAGTTGCTTTCTCTGTAAAGGTGAAAAAAGCACCATCATTAAATACATTACAATTCTGGTAAATTTCAACCATCGAAGTCCCTAAATGATTGTTTGCTTCTGCTAGAATTGCTCTTAAATGTTTTGGGTCACGATCCATCGAGCGAGCAATAAATGTTGAGTCTGCTCCCAAGCACAACGCCAACGGATTAAAAGAGTGATCTAACGAACCCATTGGGGAAGACTTCGTAATCGTTCCTTTTGGAGAAGCTGGAGAATATTGACCCTTGGTTAATCCGTAAATTTCATTATTAAAAAGTAAAATATTTACATTCAAGTTTCTTCTTAATAAATGTATCAAATGGTTTCCTCCAATAGATAGTGCATCTCCATCTCCAGTAACAATCCAAGTATTTAAATCGGGACGCGCGGTTTTTAATCCACTTGCTAATGCAGTTGCTCTGCCATGCAAACTATGAACACCGTATGTATTCATGTAATATGGGAATCTAGATGAGCAACCGATGCCCGAAACAAAAACAGTATCTTCTCGTTTTACGCCAATATCTGCAAGGGTACTTTGCACTTGCTTAAGTATAGAATAATCTCCACAACCTGGGCACCATTTTACTTCTTGATCTGACGCGAAGTCTTTTCCAGATAATTTTACTTCCGGATTTTCCATTTCTATGCTCATTACCCTAAAATTTCAAGAACTTTTTCTTTTATCTCTTGCGAGCTAAAAGGTATTCCCATTATCTTATTGAACGGGATTGCATCCACTAAATATTTATCTCTAATAAGTTTAACAAACTGGCCGTCATTTATTTCCGGAACAAGCACTTTATCAAACCTAGAAATAAGATCTCTTAAGTTCTTAGGAAGCGGATTTAAATAGCGCACATGGGCCTGTGAAACTTCCACCCCATCTTTTACTAACTCAGTTACCGCAGTTTTACTTGCACCAAATGTTGAACCCCATCCTAGCACTAATACTTTACCTGAATTCTCCCCAATTTCGATATTCTGATCCGGAATAGTGTCCGAAATATTAACTACTTTTTTTGCCCTTAATTTAACCATTAATTCATGGTTCGCAGGGTCATAAGAGACGTTCCCTGTTTCATTTTCTTTTTCTAAACCACCTATTCGGTGCTCTAATCCTTTTACGCCAGGGATTGCCCAATCCCGCACTAGTTTATCGTTCCGAACATAAGGTCTGTATTTTTCATCATCTCCTTCAGCAGAAAGTTTTTTGACCTTTATCGGCACTAAATCTGTAGATACAGGAAATTTCCATGGTTCTGAACCATTAGCTATATATCCATCCGAGAGAAAAAAGACAGGAGTCATGTGTTCAATAGCAATTCTTGCAGCTTCATATATTACATCAAAGCAATCGGAAGGTGTGCACGGTGCAACCACCGGAATTGGTGCTTCACCATTTCTTCCATATAATGCCTGCATTAAGTCAGATTGCTCAGTCTTTGTCGGCAAGCCTGTTGAAGGACCTCCTCTTTGCACGTTTATGACGACCAATGGCAATTCTAATATAGCAGCATAACCTAGGGCCTCTCCTTTTAATGCAATACCAGGGCCAGAAGAAGTGGTGACTCCTAAATGCCCGCCAAATGATGCTCCAATTGCAGCGCAAATAGCCGCAATTTCATCCTCTGCTTGATATGTCTTAACCCCAAAATTCTTATGTTTCGCTAGTTCGTGTAAGATATCTGATGCTGGAGTTATGGGATACGAGCCATAAAATAAATCTAGGTTAGCTTTTCTTACAGCTGCAATTAAACCAATTGCTGTAGCCTGATTGCCCATAATATTGCGATAGACTCCTTTTGAAAGAGGTGCTGGCTTTACTTCGTAACGCGAAGTGAATATTTCGCTGGTATCGCCAAAATAGTAGCCTGCCGTTAGTACTTTAGTGTTGGCATCGATTAAATCTTGTTTTCCTTTAAACTTAACCTTGAAAAAATCGAGTGTTGTGTCTAGTTTTCGATTATACATCCAATACAAAACACCAAGCACAAACATATTCTTACTTCTATCAATGTGTTTTACAGTCATGCCAGTATCAGCCAAACATGCACGTGTAAGTTTTGTAACATCCATTTCGAGAACGCGATACTTACCAAGCGAACTATCAGTTAACGGATTTTCATCATTTAAAAATCCAGCAAGCCGCAAATTCTTTTTGTCAAACCCAGATAGGTTTACGATTATCGTTCCTCCGATTTTAAGCTTAAGAAGACTTGCCTTAAGAGCAGCAGCGTTCATTGCTACCAATACATCTGCATTATCTCCTGGTGTAAAGACGTCAACACTTCCAAAGTTTAATTGAAATCCTGAAACACCAGCAATCGTTCCTTGCGGTGCACGAATCTCTGCCGGAAAGTCTGGAAAAGTGCTAACATCATTTCCAAACAATGCATTGGTGTTTGTAAACTGCGACCCCGTTAACTGCATGCCATCACCAGAGTCACCTGCAAACAGAATGGTTACTGTCTTTTTCTCTTCTTTGGTCTCAACCATAAAAAACTTATTGGTACGGCAAAATTACTTGATTTTATGTTCTGAAAGCAGTTGAGAGAAAGTTTTATTCAAAAAGAAACAAACTTATATTTACTTAACAATTAAAACACTTTTTATACTTGGTATAGCCTTTAATATAGAGTCCTCAACACCAGCTTTAAATGTAGAATTTTGCATTGTACAATCAGTACATGCACCAGTGAACTGCACTTTAACGATCATTTCATTAGTTAATTCGACCAAGTGAATATCGCCTCCATCCTCATTTAAAAATGGGCGAATTTGGCCTAAGGCTTGCTCTATTTTTTGTTCAATTATAAGTTTCTCAGCGGCTGCCATGAAACAAATGTAAAGAATTATGCTTTGGCAATTTCTTGAATTTTAGAGTACTTTAAGAAATTGTCCGTCAATTCTTTAAATGCTAATGCTTGCGGCGTGGTTTCTTGCATAATTGACGGGCGACCAATATCTCCTGACTCTCGAATACTTTGCACAATAGGAATTTGACCCAAACAAGGAAGTTTTAGCTCTTCTGCCAAAAGCTTTGCACCTTCTTCTCCAAAAATAAAGTACTTATTGTCTGGCAATTCTGCAGGTGTGAAATATGACATATTTTCAACTATTCCCAGCACAGGGACTTTAATTCCGTCCATTTTAAACATAGCTACACCCTTCCGAGCATCTGCTAACGCAACAACTTGCGGAGTGCTTACAACAATCGCTCCTGTTAATGGTAAAGCCTGAACTAAAGACAAATGAATATCTCCCGTTCCAGGAGGCAAATCAATTAACATGTAGTCTAATTCTCCCCACTCCACATCATTAATCATTTGATTTAATGCTTTTGAAGCCATTGGCCCTCTCCAAGCTACAGCTTGATTAGAGTCCGCGAAAAAACCAATAGAAAGAATCTTAACGCCATGTCCTTCAACAGGGGTCATTTTGTTATTTGTTTCTCCTTTAGCAACACCAGGCTTTTCTTGAGCAACATCAAACATTATTGGAATTGATGGGCCATAAATATCAGCATCGATAATTCCAACTTTAAACCCTTTTTTTACTAAGCCAACCGCAAGATTTGCTGTAATAGTAGATTTACCTACTCCTCCCTTTCCACTAGCAATGGCAACAATGTTTTTCACTTGCGGCAGAACCGTTCTATTCTCTTTGAGTTTATCTTGAGTTGGAGGCATTGCTGCGACATGAATTTTCACTTCTATCTCTTCTCCTAAAAAACGATTTAGCTGATGCATACAGGCCTCTTCCATTCGTTTACGATTGTGCATCGCTGGATTGCTTACATTTAAAATAAAAGAAATTTTGTTACCCGAAACGGCAAGTTCTGTGACCAAATTTAATGCTATGACGTCCTTCTTTAGATCTGGCTCGATTACATAGCTTAAGGCTTTTTTTACTGTATCTCTATTTATCTCCATTTTATTCGATTGTTAATTCCTGCATCGGGTCCCAAAAGTGACTGGCAAAATTAACGATTTGATTGTCTATAACAGCAATTCCTTCAGCTTCTAATTTTCTTTGCATAGCGAATGGGTCTTCGAAATGTTCTTTTCCTGTTAACAACCCAGCTCTATTTACTACTCTGTGTGCAGGAACTTCTGATTTGCCGTGTGCTGCATTCATTGCCCAACCTACCATTCTTGAGGAACGCACTGCGCCTAAATATTTGGCAATAGAACCATAAGAAGTTACTTTACCCTCTGGAATCAGTTTTACAACCTCGTACACATCGAGAAAAAAATTACGACTCTTATCTGAAATATTCATACGCTAATTCATCTGAAATTTAAGATACGTTATCTTAAAACCCTTCTCTGAAAACAACGTTTCGTAATGCGTTTTTATTCCTAATATTTCTTGGGTATCAGTATCATACTCAGAAATTTTACCAGCATATAAATCAGCAGAAGCATCAATCAATTTATATTTTCGGTCTCTTATGACTTGCAACGTATATTCATGCAGCATTGCGCTATCAGTTTTTAAATGCACTACTCCTCCATGTTTTAAAAATTTTAAATATCTATCCAAAAACAAAGGGGAAGTCAATCTCTTTTTTACTCTCCTCGTTAAAGGCTGTGGGTCGGGAAATGTTATCCAAATTTCATCTATCTCGTCCTTATCAAAAAATGATTCAATACATTCGATTCTAGTCCGCAAAAAAGCAACGTTATTCATCTCTTGCTCAAGTGCATACTTTGAACCAATATACATTCGGGCCCCTTTTATGTCAATAGCGATAAAGTTCTTATCTGGAAATTTTTCACCCATACCAACTGTATACTCACCTTTTCCGCAACCTAGCTCTAATACAATTGGGTTGTCATTTTTAAAGTAATCTTTTCTCCAATTACCCTTTAAGTGATAATCTCGCGTTTTTACGTTTTCTATATCTGGCTCAAACACGTTAGCGAATGACTTCATTTCTGCGAAACGTTCTAGCTTATTTTTATTACTTCCCATATCTAAGTGCAAAGGTAAAAGTTCAAAGAGAATAATTATCAAAGCAAGGTTCCCTTTCTTCACTAACGTTAAGAACGGAATGACTAATTTCGTAATAATGAGCAAAAAAAAAATATTTATTAGCCCATTAGATTGGGGACTTGGTCACGCGACAAGATGCGTGCCTATAATTAAAATTCTAAGAGACTTAAACTGTGACGTAATTATCGGTTCTGATGGCCCTCAATTAGACCTATTGCGGAAGGAATTCCCAACGGTTCCTTACCTTAAATTTCCTGGATACAAAATTGACTACCCAAAAAATGGTGGCATGACTTGGCATATGATTAAATCGTTCAGAAAACTTGTGGGAAAAATCATGATTGAGAACCAATACATAGGTGAAATAAACGAAATGCATAAGCTAGACGGCATTATTTCAGATAATAGATACGGGTTGTATAACACTGAAATACCAAGCGCCTTCATCACACACCAATTGAACATTCAAGCACCTATTGGCCAGTTTCTGCTTAAACAGATTAACAACAAATTCATCAACAAACACAATGAATGTTGGGTGCCAGACATTCAGGGCAAGGGAAACTTAAGTGGAAAATTATCGCAAAAGAATCCACCAGAAAACGTAAAATATATTGGTCCAATTTCGCGATTAGATCCTTACAGCATTAGTAAGAAAAAATACGAAGTACTTGTTATTATTTCTGGTCCAGAACCTCAACGAACTCTATTCCAAAATTTGATTATTCCGCAGCTAAAGCAACTCAACAAATCTGCAATGGTCGTTCTAGGGCAACCGGATAAAACCATTAACAAAACAGAAGGTAATATTGAAATTCGTTCTCATTTAGATTCCAAGCAAATGGCGGAAGCGATTAATGCTGCAGACGTTATCGTGTCCCGCCCAGGATACTCAACTATAATGGATTTATCGCAATTTGAAAAGAAAGCCATGTTTATACCAACACCTGGACAAACAGAGCAGGAATACCTTGCAAAATACCACCGAGGGAAAGGACATACTTCCTGGCAAAAACAAAAAGATTTAAACCTGAAAAGTGGATTGGAAATGGCTGGAAATTATAAAGGAATTCCGCAGGTTAATAAAACAAACACTTTGGAACAAACCATAAGAGCATTTGTTAATTCTTTATAACTCTAAATGCGGGAGAATTTCTTTTACTAAAAGAACCTCTTTAGCTATCACCTCCTTGAAATTTTGATATTCTGTTGAATCTTCGTTGAATGGCCGATGCGCAATAGAACTTCTAAGTTTATCCATGCGTAACATTAAGTCTAAGCACGATTCATCAATTGCGAAATTTTTGAACTTCTCCCAGATATAATTTACTGCCTGCTTATTAGGATGCAACATATCTTCTTTATAGAAACGATAATCACGTAAATCGTCTAACATGATTTCATAAGCAGGAAAGTAATTTAAATTGTCATATTGCTCAACCAACGACTGTATCGCGAGATGAAGTAACGACTTACTTCTTTGGTTTTCGATAACCCCATCTTTCCAATGGCGAATTGGGCTAATCGTGAAGATAAATTGAACGCTCGAAGTTGAACGCTCAAAGTTTTTTATTAATTGTTTAAACTTCTTCTCAATCTCATCAATTGACAAAAGTCTTTTTCGAAATTGTGTATTAGGTACTTTATGGCAATTAGCAACCAAATTATCTGTTTCTATATGTTCGTATACCCAAGCTGAACCGAACGTGATTATCAAACAGCTCACTTGTTCCACAAAATCAGCAGAACTATTCAATACTTCATTGTGCTTTTTTAGACACTCCTCTTTAGTTAACCCAGCTAAATCGCCATGAGTTTCGAAACAAAACCAACGGCCTTGATTAAAATGAATATCCTTTTCTTCGAATAATCTTTTATCCAAACAGCGTTGTAATAAATTAGCAATCGAAATAGGATTGAATACAACGCCAAAAGGATTGGATATAGAATTAAAACCAAAGTAACGAAACTTCGTCCCTATATTTTCGGAAAAGCATGACCCAATCAGCAGCACGTTATCTTCAAAAAACAATTGTTGTTTAAGTGTATTTGGGATTACCTCCGTTCTAAATTCTGGCATTTTAACTAACTTTGTAAGTACAAATGAACGAAAAAGAAAAAAAGGAATTCAAAGAAAAATTAAACGAGGTGTTCGAGCAGACAAAAAGTAGGATTGCAGACCTTAAAGAATTAACCAAACCAATTGCCCCAGAAAATGCTATTGGTAGAATTAGTAGAATGGATGCCATTAATAATAAGAGCGTTAATGAAGCTGCATTAAGAGTGGCGGAAGCAAAAATGAGCAATCTAAAAGTTGCTTTCGATAAAGTTGACGCTGAAGGTTTTGGAAATTGCATACGATGCAAACAATCAATACCAATGGGTAGGTTAATGCTAATGCCTGGCAGCACTAAATGTGTGAGGTGTGCAAGTTGAAAATTGGTTAGTAGTTCTCAGTATTTGGCTTTCAGCAATCCCAAGACTCCACGCAGAAAACAGAACAGAAGAATCTTTTATCTCCAGATTATCAGTCCCTGCAAAACTATATACCTCCATAAATTTCATCTCCCAACTCTTAATTATATACCTTTTACCACAACCTAATTTAAGCGTAATTGAGAAAAAATAAAATAATCTTCATCGACTCTGTTCATCCAATTTTGAGAGAACGACTAACCCAAATGGGGTTTAAGTGTTTGGATTATACTGGCAATTCACGGCAAGAAATATTGAGTGTAATTAGCACATTTACTGGTGCTGTGATCCGCAGTAAGTTTAAGATTGATAAAGAGATTTTAGACCGAGCTGTTAACCTGAAATTTATTGCCCGGTCAGGTGCTGGCTTGGAGAATATTGATTTAGAATATTCGAAGAAAAAAGGAGTTACTATTTACAATTCCCCCGAAGGAAATAGAACCGCAGTTGGGGAGCAAGCTGTTGGCATGTTGCTTAGCTTATTCAATAATCTTAATAATGCGGATGCTGAAGTTCGAAAAGGAATTTGGGACAGAGAAGGAAACCGGGGCCATGAACTAGCCGGCAAAACTGTCGGTATAATCGGATACGGGAATATGGGGTCTGCATTTGCTCAACGTCTGCAAGGATTCGAATGCAACATTATCGCTTACGATAAATACAAATCTGATTTTGGCATCAAATTGGTGACAGAAGTTTCAATGGAAACGCTTTTCAAAAAAGCTGATGTACTTAGTTTACATACTCCGTTAACGGATGAAACAAAGCACCTGATTAATGATGAATTTATTAGAAGTTTCGAAAAGAATATTTACATCATTAACACTGCAAGAGGGCAGTCTTTAAATACTTCTGATTTAGTAGATGGACTTAAATCTGGGAAAATTTTAGGCGCTTGTTTAGATGTTTTGGAGTATGAAAAAACTTCTTTTGAGAATCTAGAAACGACTAAATTACCGGCACCCTTTCAATACCTAATTAACTCTAAAAAAGTGATTTTATCTCCTCACATTGCTGGGTGGACGCAAGAATCTTATGTTAAGCTGTCTACTTTTTTAGCCGACAAAATTGAAAAAGATCTGCCTAATTATACTAGTTAAACTTCTGCCTTGCCCAAGTCTTTCATTACAAATCGAGCAGTATGTCTACTTTTTTGCTCGACCAGAATCTCCTTACCTTTAGTTACTCTTTCAATTGTTTTCGAATTGTAATGTCTTATTGTAACCAGCTCTAAGCCATTGTTTAGCCAAACTTTATAATCTTTCTTTAGCTCTTCGAGTAAGCCAAGTGTTTTCTGCTCATCATTATCAACTGTTACGGATAAGTTAATCGCAGAATTTTGCATTAAATTCATCGTTACCTTATGCTTAGAGAATACGCCAAATATATCTTGCATATTGCCTTCTACAATGAACGAAAAATCTTTCGGAGAAAGTGAAATCAACAGCTGATCCATCTTAAAAATAAAGGATGGAATTAAGCTATCTTCTGTGGTTTCCTCATCTATTAATGTTCCCTCTGTTGTATAATCCAAAAACGATTTTACGTGAAGAGGAATAGATTTATTCTGAAGCGGCTTAATCGTTTTCGGATGAATAACTGTAGCGCCATAATAGGCCAGCTCTATTGCTTCTCTATATGAAATGTGATTCAATTTCTCAGTACTATCAAACCACTTTGGATCGGCATTCAGCATTCCAGGAACATCTTTCCAAATAGTCATTTCAGTAGCACCTAATCCATGTGCTAAAATACCTGCACTATAATCAGAACCTTCTCTACCAAGAGTAGTTGTGAAATTTTCTGAAGTGCAGCCAATAAACCCTTGGGTAATTGCTATTCCTGAGTTGTTTTCAAAGTGCTTTCCTATTGTATGCTGCGTATTCAGAATTGTTTCGTCCCAATACACGTTTCCTTCTCGGTATGTATTATCTGTTTTGATAATATCACGAACATCAAACCATTTACTTTTTACGCCATTATCGTTAAGGTAAGCCGACACAATTTTTGTTGAAGCCAGCTCACCGATTGATACAATTTGATCGTACTCAAAATCGTACGTTCCAGTTGCTGCATCTTCTATTGCCCATTCTATCTCAACAAATAAATTATTTATTTCATTGTAAATTGAATGATCTGCTTCTGGAAAAAGCTCACCTAAAATTTCTTTATGGAATCTTTTTAACTCTTCAAATTCTCTGTCAAGGTTTTCATCGTTTTCATAATAGCATTTTGTGATTCGCTCAAGCGCATTTGTTGTTTTACCCATTGCAGATACAACAACGCAAATTTTCTCATCAGCAAAATTCTTTAAAATCTTCGCAACATTTCTTACCGCTTCCGGGTCTTTTACGGATGCACCTCCAAACTTAAAAACTCTCATATCAAAACTCTTGTAATTGCGCCTCTGTCAATTTGCAATTAATCCATTCATAACCTAATTCTGATTTGTACTTCTTATAAAACTCGATTGCTGGTTCATTCCAATCTATAACTTGCCATTCGAATCGTTTAACCTTTTGGCTTTTACACTTATCGATTAGTTCCTCAAACAATTTTGAACCAATTCCTTTCCTTCTGTAGTTTTGTTTAACCACCAAATCTTCAAGGTAGATGGTTTTACCTTTCCAAGTAGAGTATCGATAATAATAAAAAGCCATACCTATTATCTCTCGGTCATTTTCTGCTACAATACAATCAAATAATTTGTTGTTCCCGAAACCATCAGCTTGCAATTGCTCAACTGTAACTTCTACCTCGTTTGAGGCCTTCTCATAGTCTGCCAATTCTTGAATAAGATGCAGAACCCCAAGCATATCCTTAATTTTAGCTTTCCTAATAACCATACTTCAAAAGTATCTATTTTACCTATGAAGCTTCAACCTAAAAGTCGATATTTGCGTAAAAATATCAACACATGAACAAGCTCACCACTCTCGGCCAATTTTTAATTGAACGACAAAAAGATTTTCCTTACGCTAAAGGAGAATTGTCAAGACTGCTTAGCGCTATTAGACTTGCTGCTAAAATTGTAAATAGAGAAGTTAATAAAGCTGGATTGGTTGATATACTCGGTGCTGTAGGCACTGAAAATATTCAAGGTGAAGATCAACAAAAATTAGATGTTTATGCTGACAACCAATTCATGAAATCTATGGAGTTACGCGGTGAAGTGTGCGGAGTAGCTTCAGAAGAGCAAGATTCATTCGTTGTCTTCGATAATGATAGATCAAATAACGCTAGTTACGTTATTATGATTGACCCTTTAGATGGCTCTTCTAACATTGATGTAAACGTAACCGTGGGGACTATATTTTCGATATACAAAAGAAAAACACCGATTGGTAAATCTGTAACACTTGATGATTTCTTACAACCCGGAACAGAGCAGGTAGCAGCAGGATATGTTGTTTATGGATCGTCAACAATGATTGTTTTTTCAACAGGAAAAGGGGTGAACGGATTTACACTCGACCCTTCTATTGGAACATTCCATTTATCTCATCCGGACTTAAAAATTCCGGATAACGGGAAAATCTACTCTATCAATGAGGGCAACTATGCACACTTTGAAGATGGAATAAAGAAATATTTAAAATTTTGCCAAGAGATTGACGTGCCAACAAACAGACCTTATACTTCTCGATATATAGGGTCATTGGTTGCTGATTTTCATAGAAATTTGCTTAAAGGTGGAATTTATTTGTATCCTGGAACGTCTATTAAACCTGATGGAAAATTAAGGCTGCTCTACGAATGTAACCCAATTGCATTTCTAGCTGAACAAGCTGGTGGAAAAGCTACTACTGGTACCCAACGAATTTTAGATATCATTCCTACGGAATTACACCAAAGAGTTCCTTTTATTGTAGGTAATACAGCCATGGTTGAAAAAGTTGAAGAATTTATTTTAGCAAATTCATAAAAGCCAACCCGGTTGCTGCATTCAATAAACCGGTAATTTATTTTTACATTTGAGAGCATTAAATTTCAATCTATGAAACAGATCTTATTATTACTATTTATTTTAGTGGGTTTTAGTTGCTTAGCGCAAACACCAGAAGGAATCAACTATCAAGCTATTGCCAGAGATAATAGTGGTGCAGAATACGTAAATACTACTCTTTCAGTTAAGTTTAGCATCAGCTCTGATGCTATAGGCGCAACAATTATTTTCACCGAAACGCACAACACTGTAGCTACGAATGATTTTGGTTTGTTCAATTTAGTTTTAGGAAATGTAAGCACTGCTGATTTTACCAATATTGACTGGAGCAACGCACCTCTTTATTTAATTGTTGAAGCCGATTTTGGGTCTGGATTTGAGCAAATGGGTAATCCCACTCCTATTGTAGCTGTACCATACGCATTATATGCAAAAAATGTAGAAAATATTGATGATGCAGATGCAGACTCAACCAATGAGATACAAGTATTAAGTATTTCAAATGACACCATCTTTTTATCGAACGGTGGGTTTGTTCAACTGCCAGCATCAGCAAGTAGCTTATGGAATACAAATGCACAAGGAATTGATTATAGCTTAGGTAATGTTGGTATTGGAGTTTCTAACCCAGTTGTAGAGTTGGATGTCGCAGGAGAAACACAATCTAACGATGTTAGAGTCTTAAATGATTTTTACTATAACAATAATCCAGATTCTAATTATGTGTTAATGGATGATGGTGCTGGTACCGGGCATGCTATATGGCAACATCCAGATTCTTTAGGTATATCTGGTGGTGCCTTTGTTTCAAATGGAACAGAAACAGTTCTAAATAACATTGGGGATAATGTGGGGATAGGTACAAATAATCCAAATGGAGCATTACAAGTTAATGGTGTAATATCTGCTCAAAATTATGGTATTGCTGCAAAAGTTAAAGTTAAAAATGCCGGGGGTTCAGAAGGTGCTGAAACTTCTATTGGTGCTGCAACAATTATAGGTTCATATAATTTTGATGCTTGGGACCCTAGTTTTGGAGCATACAGAAGTTCTAGTAAGATAATAGGAACTACAACTACAGCTCATGGTCCTGGAGATACTCCAAGTAGAATGAGGTTTTTAACCACCCCCCAAGGAAGTACTGCCGCTGTTGAACGTTTAACCATAAATGATGATGGTAACGTAGGTATAGGAACCTCCACCCCTAATGCAAAGCTTGAAGTTTCGGAAGATATTATTGTTAATCAAATTACTATTGGTAAAGGTAGTGGAAGCATCACTAGCAACACTGCGAACGGATATCAAGCCCTTTCCATCAACACCACGGGGCAATGGAACACTGCGAACGGACATCTAGCCCTTTCCTCTAACACCTCAGGGTATTCAAACACTGCCCTTGGTAATGAAGCCCTTTCCGCGAATAGTACGGGGATATGGAACACCGCGGTTGGTGATTATGCCCTTGGGGGCAACGACACTGGAGAGAGAAATACCGCGGTTGGAGAATACGCACTTCAGGCCAGCAATGGAAATAACAACACCGCGCTTGGGCACCAGGCCCTTGTAGCTAACACTTCTGGAGATGCTAATATTGCCCTTGGGAATTACGCCTTAAATAACAATCTTTTGGGAATTAACAACACTTCTGTTGGGTTTGAGGCAGGGTATAGTGCCGCAGGCAGTAATAACCTATTTTTAGGTTACCGAGCGGGGTATAACGAAACCGGAAGTAATAAATTATATATAGAATCTGATAGTTCTTCTACTCCATTAATTTATGGTGAATTTGATAATGATATACTTAGAGTAAATGGCACATTACAAGTTGGGGATCCAACTGGTTCAGGCTATGCACTACCTACTATCGATGGTTTAAACGGTGACGTATTAACAACAGACGCTTCTGGCAACGTAACTTGGCAGCCTCCTAGCGGAGGAGGTATTGATGCAGACGGAGATCTTTGGCCTGCAGGAATGGATGCTGATGATTCAGACTTTAACGTTAAATTTCCAAGTCAAATTAATGACTTAAACAACGATACAAAAATTCAGTTGGAAGAATCGGCTAATGAAAACATTATTCGATTTGATCTTGCAGGTACTGAAAAATGGGCAATGCACGGCAGCCGTTTAGAACCCATGAATACCGGACATTCTTTATTTATTGGACAAGGTGCTGGAGCCAATGATGACCTAACAAATAGATATAATGTACTCATTGGCGATAGTGCTGGGTATAATAATGTGATTGGTGCAGTAAACACTGCTATTGGATCGCGTTCTTTGTACGAGAACATAAATGGAGCATATAATACTGCAACTGGATTTCGCTCACTTAGTCATAATACAGAAAGTAATAATACTGCACATGGCGCTGTTTCTTTATATAAAAATATCGATGGTTTCGAGAATACCGTACAAGGTGTTGCTGCAATGTTTGAAAACACAAGTGGCAGCCAAAACACTGCTATGGGTTATTACTCTTTGTATAATAATACAAGTGGTACTAATAACACTGCTATTGGTTACCAAGCCGGAATAAGTTCTATAGGAAATTTTAACATCTACTTAGGCTATCAAGCAGGGTATAACGAAACCGGAAGTAATAAATTATATATAGAATCTGATAGTTCTTCTGCTCCATTAATTTATGGTGAATTTGATAATGATATACTTAGAGTTAATGGAACAGTTCAGATAAACGACCCCACCCAGACGGGTTACGTTTTACCACCTTTACGTGGTACAGCTGGACAAGTTCTCGAAACTGATGGTTTGGGAAATACCTCCTGGCAAACGCCTACGGCTGCCCCCGCCTCTTGGGAGCTTTCTGGTAATGCTGGAACCTCTACTGGAACCGATTTTATTGGCACCACAGATGCGCAGGATTTGGATATTCGAACAAACGATATTATTCACCATCGATTTACCCAAAAAGGGCAGTTGGAGTTTCTAAACACAGGAAACTCAGTTTTTATTGGCAAAAATGCAGGTGCTAATGATGATTTAACAAACCATGAAAACGTATATATTGGGGGATTTGCGGGAAATGGAAATACAACTGGATACTCCAATGTTGCTGTTGGATTTGAAGCACTTAGAGATGTTTCGGGTCAATATGCTAACGTTGCTGTTGGATACCGGGCTCTTGCACTTACAACGAGCGGATCACAAAATGTTGCTGTGGGTACATTTGCCATTGAAAAAGGTACTGGAAGTCATAATTCTGCTTTTGGACATGGCGTGCTTAATAACAATACCAGCGGCTCACAAAACACTATAGTTGGGCATCAAGCTATGGGTAGTAACGAAGATGGGAGTTCTAACTCTGCGCTGGGGGCAGATGCTCTAAGCCAAAACATAACAGGTGAGAGTAATGTTGCTGTTGGATATGAAGCCGGTAATGCGAATATCTCCGGGAATAACAACATTTTTATCGGGCGAGGTAGTAATGCGTCAGCTGGTAATTTAACTAATGCCAGCGCTATTGGATTCAACGTAACGGTGAGTGCAAGTAATAGCATGGTATTAGGTAACGGAGTTAACGTAGGGATTGGGACATCTAATCCAACGGAAAAATTAGAAGTTATTGGTAACGTTACTGCAAACAGCTACCAATATAACAGCACGCAAACGCGTGTATTTCATATAAATCCAGCAACATTAAGTCACCACTCTAGCGGAGCAACGGTTGATGGGAACAACTGGGGGGGAATTAAATTTACCGCAACATTAACAAACCGAGAAGAACTCTATTGCCCACTCCATCTGCCAGATGGAGCTGTTGTTACGGCTATAGATGTTACAGTTATTGATAATTCTCCGGGATATTTTGTAGCATGGTTAGTACAATATCAACCTAACACTGGTCAAATCATGCAAACAACTACTCAATCAGTTAACTCAGCAGTGGAGCAAGTTATTTCATCATCCGGCACTTCAACTATAGACAATAGTGCTAAGAGTTATATGATAGCCATCCGTGCTGAACCTGGTCTGACAAACGACGCTCATATTCAAGACATTCAAGTTACCTATACCGTAAATGAAGCTCGATAATCCATAAACATCTGTTAATCAAAGAACTAGTCCTACATATCATTTTTTGTCTGTTAGCTTACTTT
The DNA here is from genome assembly GCA_905480125.1 of uncultured Flavobacteriales bacterium. Lineage (GTDB taxonomy): Bacteria > Bacteroidota > Bacteroidia > Flavobacteriales_G > NORP312 > NORP312. The sequence continues at coordinate 47,641 of CAJQPE010000006.1, forward strand.
AGCTTATCCCAAAACACTCTATCACCAACTGTTGTAGCAAGTGCTGGCAACGAAGCTGCCGGTGGGGCAAGTGGTAATTCGTTTCAATATACTTTGGGTGAGACTTTTGTTACCACACAAATAGGCACTGCAAACTCTTTTACGCAAGGGTTTCATCAGTCGTTCAATTCTGTAGTTCAAGTTATACCTTTAAAAATTGTGTTTAGCACACAAGATGCAAGCTGCACATCTTTATCTGATGGATTTATTGGTGTTGACACATTAACTGGCTGCACTCCTAGCTATATAATAACATTAAACGGCGAAGAAACGGATAGTCTTCATTTCACAAACTTAGAAGCTGGCAGCTACGATTTTTCTGTTTCAACTGATGATGGCTGCTTATTTGACACAACCATTACACTAATTAACCTTGGCGAAAATTGCGGTTTAACCTTTTACAACGCAATTTCCCCAAATGGAAATGGCCAAAATGATACATGGGTGATTAACTTGATTGAGGCGAATCCTGATAATTCGGTGCAGATTTTCAATCGCTGGGGTTCATTAGTTTGGAATGCAAATGGATATGATAATACAAACATCGTTTGGGCAGGAAATTCAAACGCTGGCAATCCCCTGCCCGATGGAACTTACTATTATGTTGTAACAGCCAGTGAAGAAAACCATACTGGGTTTGTAGAAATAACACGTTAATTTGAAAAAAGTACTTATCATATTATGCCTGCTTGTCTCTGTTGTTTCCTTCGCTCAACAAGATTTTCAGAACAGTCAGTACATGTTCAATCTATTTTCAATAAACCCTGCCTATGCAGGAAGTAATGATGTATTGTCTGTTAACGTTTCACACAGAAGTCAATTTGTTGGTTTCGAAGGTGCACCTAACACGCAACAGTTTTCAATTCACGCACCAGTAACGAAGAAGAAAATTGGCTTAGGCCTAGAGATTACCAACGATGTTATTGGCCCTAGAAAAGTACTGGGTGTGCATACTGCTTATGCTTACCGAGTAAAAATTGGACCCGGTCAGCTTGGTTTTGGATTAAAAGCCGGCATTTATAATTACACGTACAATTGGGATATCCTCAATTACCAAGACAATACAGAAGACTTAATAGGAACAGGAACGGAATCAAAACTAGTACCAAACTTCAATTTTGGAATGTACTATCACGATAGAATTAATTACGCAGGTATTGAATTAGCTCATCTAAATAGCCCCAGTATCTACAGTAATGATAGCATTACCGATGTTCAAGCAAAACTATCTTCCCATGTCTCTGCCTTTGCTGGAAGAGCTTTCGAACTGAATAACAAATTGGTACTAAAACCCTCTTTCTTAGTTCGATTTGCCAAAAACGCACCTGGATATGCCGATGTAAATGTTAGCGTTTTATATAACAGAAGGTTTTGGTTAGGTGCTTCATATAGAACAAATAAAGCCCTAATTTTTATAGCGCAAGTTTACATCAACCCTAAGCTAAAGCTTGGTTATTCTTATGACCTTTTATTAAACAAATTATCAACATATCAGGCGGGATCTCACGAATTATATCTAGGGTTTGATATAGATTTCAATAAATCAACTGCATTATCGCCAAGATATTTTTAAATGATGAGGGGGGCTAGTTTTTGTTTATTATTTCTTGCTTTTTTAACTGCCGTTGGACAGCAAAAAAAAGGAGACAAGCTCTTCGAAAAAAAACTATACCAAAAAGCCGCAGAAGCATATATTGAAGAAATTGAAACAAACCCCAGTAACATTGCTGTATACCAGAACCTGGGAGAAACCTATGCTGCACTCCGAGACTATCCTAAAGCGGAAGAAGCCTATAAAAAAGCTCTGAATTCTGATAAATTAGGAAATGAAAAATACATTAACTACGCATTTTCCCTAATTAAAATGGGGAGATACAATAATGCTAAACAGCAATTTAAACAATATAACTCAATAGTTAACGATAGCTTACAACATAACGAATATGTAGAATTGTGTGATTCGCTAATGGCTTGGAGCACTAGAAATCAAAAATATTCCATAAAAACAATTACTGGTATAAATACTTCGGGGTCAGAATTTGCGCCAACTCCTCATAAAAAAGGCATACTCTATGCCGCCAATGGCAAAACAGATTGGGTAAACTATGTTTCGGATAAAGCTACCCGAAATAACTACCTAGATATTCACCTAGCAATAAAAGGAGCTGACAACTGGACTTTTTCCGAACAAGATTTACTTTCTCCTCGCCTTTCCACTACTCTACATGATGGCCCGGCAACCATAGATAATAGCGAACAAAAAATATATTTTACACGGTTATTCCGAACACCAAAAAAAGAAGTACTGCACATTTTTGTTGCCGAAATGAATGCCGATAAAATTCAAAAGACACAACCTTTTGAGCATAATTCAAATGAATATTCAGTCATTCATCCAGCATTTAGTGATAATAACCAACTACTATTTTTTGCAAGTAACCAACCTACCGTGAACAAAGGTGGTTTTGATATTTACTACTGCCAAAAAAAAACAGATGGAAGCTGGGCAAATCCCAAACCAATAGAAGGAGCAGTTAATTCTATTGGAAATGAACTTTTTCCGTATTACAGTAATGGGGTACTCTACTTTTCATCGGATGGGCATTATGGATATGGTGGATTAGATCTATTTTCTTCAAAATCAGCTGACAACTATGACATTGTTACCAACTTACACGCGCCAATTAACTCGCACGATGATGATTTTTCTATCATGTTCATAGATGATGAAAAAGGATATTTTGCATCTGACCGACCAGGAGGAAAAGGATTAGATGACATATACGGATTTGAAGCAATTGCTAGCCTAGAAAAACAACAACTGAAAACCATTTCGGGGGTATTTGAATTCAATAAACTTCCACAGGCTGGAGCTTTAATTGCCCTTTATGATGAAAATGGAGTGGAAATTATGCGATTGATTACTAACGAAAATGGATTTTATAGCTTCTCAAACCTGGAACCTGACAAGTCATATTCTATTAGGCCTATTGAAGATAATGATTATGGCGAAATTTATATTATAGATGAAGATAAGAAAAAAGTAATGTTACTTGACAAAAACGCAAGCTTCCATTTTGAGAATCTTAGCTCGGAACGAGAAAACGGCATCACGTTCATCGAAATTAACGATCCTACAATTGTTGCCAAAAAGATAAGTGGGTATGTTTTTAAGAAAGTTAAAGGTGATTATGGAACGAGTTTAGCTGTATTCGTTTATGATGAATTGGGAAATATAATTGCCAAAACCAATACCGATAAAAATGGTGTCTTTAGCTTCGAAACATTAAACCGAGAGCAACAATACATTGTAAAAATTGACGAGAGTGATGTTGAACTGCAAATAGAAATTGAAAGTATTTCTAAAGCTGTTAATGAAGATTTAGTTAGCATGAATGGGGTCTTCGTGCACAACAAATTACCATTGGCAGGAGAAGCAATGGCGCTTTTTAATGAAGAAGGAGTCGAAATGTTCCGGACAACCACAGATAAAAATGGTCGATTTAAATTCAGAAGTATAGCACCAGATAATAAATATAGCATTCACCCTATCAACGATATTGAAGATAGTGACCTTTTTATGACCAATGAAATTGGTCATAAAACACATTTATTGATGAAGTCTGCAGTATTCCGTTTTACAACGTTAAAATCGCAAAATATTAACGGAATGCAATCTATAATCATAAATGATCCCGAAATGATTGCCAACCCTATCAAAGGCTATATTTATAGAACTATGAAAGGAGATTACAACGGCCAAATGAACATCATTGTATATGATGATGCCGGAAATCTAGTTACCAGCACTACAACAAATAAACAAGGTGAATTTAATTTTGAATCGCTTGGCAAGCGAATTACTTACTTAATCCAAATTGATGAAAGTGATGGCGACTTGGTTATGGAAATAAACGGAATGCAAAAACTGGTAGAATACGGATTCACCATGCTATCTCCAGAAGAAATAGCTGAAATTATTCCAATTGATCTTGAAGACGGCTCTTTTATCTCTAAACCTTTTGGCGGATATGTTTTTCAAAAAATAAAAGGGGATTACTCCGGTCGCACTGAAATACTGGCATATGATGATCAAGGAAAAATAATCGCTAGAACCTACACAGATGAAAATGGAAATTTCACCTTCCAAAATCTTCCACCTCAAAACACTTACCTGTTTAAAGTTTTATTAGAAGATACTGATATACAATTAGGGTTTATAGATACAGAAACGCAGGAAGTTTCTCAAGTAGCTATGAATAAAAACGGGGAATTTAATTATAAACGATTAACTAATATGCAAGAGACAATAGACATAATAAATGAAAAGGGGGTTGTTATTAAAGTCAAAAATAATGAGTTGTTTTCCAATTCTAAAATTTATTATGATTACGATAAATCGTCTTTATCCAGTCAAGCAAAAACTGAACTAGATAAACTAGTCACCATTAGTCAACAAAACCCACATATTCTTTTTGCCCTTGGTTCGCATACAGATTCACAAGGTGAGGAACGCTACAATCTACTGTTATCTGAAAGAAGAGCAAAATCTGCGTTAGATTACCTCTTACAAAAAGGAGTTCAAAAATCGCAGATAAGTTTTATTGGATATGGTGAAAGTGACCCAATAATTGATGATGAAAAAATTGGTTCACTAAGCTCTGCACTAGAGAAAGAAGCTGCACATGCTAAAAACCGCAGAACAGATATAAAAATTACTGTCAAATAAGGAATATTCCAACCACTTTTTCATTCCTTTGAATTTCATTTGAAACCATGACCCTCAGAGAACTCATAGAGCAGTATTGTACCGATAGCAAAACGCTTCAGGTTACAGAAATGCTTAATAACCAGGATTCTAGAACTCATTTAAGAGGATTATTGGGTGCAGCAGAGGGGACCATTGCCGCTTCGATCGTGCGTAAAACACATGACAATCATATTTTTATTCTCGAAGAAAAGGAGAGGGCCGCCTACTTTCTAAATGATGTCCAAACTTTGCTCGGTAAAGACAAAGTGTTGTTCTTTCCAAAATCTTATAAATTTCCGTACGCTGAAGAAAAAACAGATAACGCCAATGTACTTCAACGTGCAGAAGTTCTGAGTAAAATGGAGAAAGGAAACCGAAGCATTATCGTGACCTATCCATCTGCAATAGCTGAAAATGTAATCACCAAAAAGCTTCTTAAAAAGAATACACTAACCGTTAAAATTGGTGATAATTTATCCATTGATTTCATCAATGAACTGCTTAACGAGTTCAATTTTGAGCGTGTAGATTTCGTATATGAACCAGGGCAGTTTTCAATACGCGGAGGTATTCTAGACATATTTTCATTCTCCCATGACCATCCATACAGAGTAGAATTTTTTGGCGATGATGTAGATTCTATTAGAACCTTCGATCCAACCAATCAGCTTTCAATTAAGACGTACCAGCGTATTTCCATTGTTCCCAATGTACAAGACCAATTACTTAGAGAAAGTAGGGAATCTTTTTTGCAATTTATGCCGAACAACTCTACGGTATGGATGAAGGATTATCAAATAACAGTAGACAGATTAGATAAAGAAATTCAAAAAGCTACTGCTTCTTATGAAAAATTAGAAGCTCAAACAGCACACCTTAAACCTGACGAACTATTTACCACTAAAGAGCTTTTTAATCAGCTTTTAGGTAAGTTTCCGTTGATTGAATTTGGCTCAAAAAATTACTTCAGTTCAACACTTGAAATTGAATATAATTTATCGCCTCAACCCTCATTCAATAAGAAATTCGATTTACTCATCGAAAACTTAAATGCGAATACTTCTGCGGGTTTCGAAAACTTCGTTTTCGCAAACAATACTAAACAAATTGAGCGGTTATATAACATCTTTGAAGACATTGGTGGTAAAGTAAACTTTTATCCTATCAATGCTTCCATTCATGAAGGGTTCATAGATAATGATTTAAAAATTGCCTGCTACACAGACCATCAAATATTTGAGCGTTATCATAGATTTAGATTAAAAGAAGGTTTTAAAAAGAACGAACAGGCTTTAACTGTTAAGGAACTAACTCAGCTGATACCAGGCGATTATGTAACCCATATTGACCATGGTGTTGGCAAATATGAGGGTTTAGAGAAAATTGACGTTAATGGTAAGCCGCAAGAAGCCTTAAGATTAACATACAAGGGCGGTGATTTACTCTATGTTAGTATTCATTCTTTACACCGAATTGCAAAGTATTCAGGCAAGGAAGGCACTGAGCCTTCAATGCATAAAATAGGATCTAAAACCTGGAAAGCCAATAAAGCAAAAACGAAAACAAGAGTTAAAGAAATCGCATTTAACCTCATCACGTTATACGCTAAACGTAAATCACAGAAAGGATTTGCTTTTGCTCCTGATAATTATTTGCAAAATGAGTTGGAGGCATCATTTATCTATGAGGATACTCCTGATCAGGAAAAGTCAACTATAGCAATAAAAAAAGATATGGAGTCGGAATCGCCCATGGACCGTTTGATTTGTGGTGATGTTGGATTCGGCAAAACAGAATTGGCAATACGGGCTGCATTTAAAGCAGTATGCGACAGTAAACAGGTTGCTATTTTAGTTCCCACTACTATCTTAGCGTGGCAGCATTTTAAGACTTTCACAGAAAGATTAGAAGGTTTCCCATGCACCATAGATTATATTAATCGATTCAAATCAACGAAGGCTAATAAAGAAACTATTACCAATTTAAAAAAAGGTAAACTAGATATCATTATTGGAACGCATCGACTACTCAGCAAGGAAACTAAATTTAATGATTTGGGATTGCTTATTATTGACGAAGAACAAAAGTTTGGAGTTGGGGCTAAAGACAAACTGAAAACCTTTAAAGCCAACGTAGATACCCTAACTTTAACCGCAACACCTATTCCTAGGACATTGCAATTCTCGTTAATGGGAGCTAGAGATTTGTCTATAATAAAAACGGCCCCGCCTAACAGACAACCAGTGCAAACAGAGTTGCACGGATTAAACGAAGAAACAATTCGAGATGCAATTAGCTACGAAGTATCTCGTGGTGGCCAGGTGTTTTTTGTTCACAACCGGGTTGAAAACATAAAAGATGTTGCTGGAATGATTAATCGTCTATTACCAGATATCAAAGTTGGTATTGGCCATGGAAAAATGGATGGCGATAACCTGGAATCGATAATGATGGCCTTTATAGAAGGTGAATATGATGTTCTGGTTTCTACCACAATTATTGAAGCTGGTTTGGATATTCCAAACGCAAATACCATAATTATTAACAACGCTCAAAACTTTGGATTAAGTGATTTACATCAAATGCGAGGGAGAGTTGGGCGGTCGAACAAAAAAGCATTCTGTCTCCTACTCACTCCTCCTATGATTTCGGTTAGCTCTGAAGCTCAAAAAAGATTAAAAGCGATAGAACAATTCTCTGACTTAGGCAGTGGTTTTAGCATTGCCATGCGTGATTTAGACATTCGTGGAGCGGGAAACTTATTAGGTGCCGACCAGAGCGGTTTTATTTCTGATATAGGGTTAGAAACCTTTAAGAAAATATTAGACGAAGCTGTTCACGAATTAAAACAAAACGAGTTCAAGGAACTTTTTAAAGAAGAGGAAGGAAACGTCTTTATTAAAGACTGCCAAATTGATACTGATCTAGAAATTCTACTCCCCGATGATTACGTGAATCAAATTGCTGAAAGACTTCAACTCTATAGAGAACTTGACGATATCGAAAACGAAGAAGAGCTGAAAATATTCGAAGAGGGTCTGATAGATCGATTTGGGGAAATCCCTCAACCAACCCTTGATTTATTCGACACGCTGCGGCTTAGATGGATGGCAAAAGAAATCGGTTTCGAAAAACTGATTATCAAGAATACGAAGATGATTGGCTATTTTGTATCGAATGCCCAATCCGACTATTACAGCTCACCTACTTTTGGCAACATTATTAAGTTCGTTCAACAGAACCCTAGAGTGGGACAACTAAAAGAACGAAACGAAAAGCTTACCATGGTCTTCGAAAGTGTTGAAACCGTTAGTAAAGCCCTTCAAACGCTTGAGCCTCTGAGTAATGAAATTGCTCTTGTAGAAAAGTCGTAATTTTACAATATGACTTTAAAGAACATTGTCTTTATTGTATTCACAATTTGTACGTTTTCGTACACCTCTTGCAAAAAAGGTTGCACTGATGAAAAAGCAATTAATTACGATTCCTCAGCTAAAAGGGATGACGGCTCTTGTATTGAAGAAATTTGTGGCTGTATGGATCATGCCGCAAAAAACTTCAACGTGGATGCTAATTGCGAATTAAATTCCGTTTGCCAATACCTCGTAGACACCTTAATTGGATCTTATACTGGCTATTATGTGTATTGGGGTCCTTTCACTCAAGGAGACACTGTCAACGTAAATTTCATAATAGACAAAGACGCCAATAACTTTTTAAAATGGTCTACTAGTGGAACCTACTTTCATCAACTAGATTCCGATTGCGAAACGGGCAGCGCTAGCCAAGCAAGTAATACGTATACATTTTCTCAAGGAAACGCTAACGGCCAAATCAGTAATCCATGTGAGTACGTTTTACAAGAGTATGAATTCGCTTACATAAATGCCGATTCTGCATTATTTAAAAGCAGTGAAATTGACTTTACGGGAGATGTAAACATTTATCACTTTTACCTCGCTAAAGAATGAGCAAGCTAGAAGAGATTCATCATGCTTATTTTAGTTCATGACCGTTAGAAACCAACTTTCCGCTTTTCTGAATACCCCTTCCCTTTTTTTAGATGATAAAATATCGGCATACAAGCCCTTTCATACTTCTAAGAAAGCGACTGCACAACCACCCGATAGTGAAAACTACGTTTTCGGGAAAAGGATGGAGGAGTTCCTTGAATTTTACTTCGAACAATCTAACCAATATCGGGTTCTAGCTAAGAGCCTTCAAATAAATAAGGAAAAAATAACGATTGGTGAGTTAGACTTTATTATAGAAGATAATACCCAACAAAAACTGATACATATAGAATTGGTCAGTAAATTCTATTTATACGATCCAGCTATACATGAAGAACTAAACAGGTGGATTGGTCCTAACAAAAAAGATAGTCTTATTCAAAAGCTAGATAAATTACAGAAAAAACAGCTCCCGCTATTATTTAATCCTTGCACCAAAGTTGAATTGCAAAAATTTGAGATTGAACCAAAAACTGTTGAGCAACAGCTTTGCTTCAAGGCACAGCTATATATCCCTTATCAGTTCGAAACCAAATTAATTAAGCCAATCGTAAATATAGATTGTATTGCCGGATTTTGGATCAGGCCTGAGCAACTTCACCGCTCTGAATTCCAAGATGCTAAATTTAATATCCCAATAAAAAATGATTGGTACTGCAGGCCCAATAAAGAAGCTGAATGGGAAGAATTATCCTCCATTTCAACTAAATTAGATAAACTGCATAAAATGAAAAAATCTCCGTTAGTCTGGGTAAATAAATCTGGCTCCATCTTTGAGAAGTGCTTCATAGTTTGGTGGTAATTATTTAGTTTTGAATCATAAATTTAAGCTCTTGCTAAAACATATTTTCATTTTCTTAATTGCAATCCTTTCTGTTTCGAACTCTATTGCTCAAAATTATTATCAGCCTTATCAGCTGCCTGATTCTATGCCCGATGCGTACCTTATAGATGAGGATAGTTTAAAAGAGGTAATGCTTAATCGAATTCCTGAAAAGTATCAAAACTCGATTTACGCAGAAGCAATAGATGATTATACAGGCTTGCAAGCTGAAATGGTTACCGGGTTTTTAACTAGTGGAAACATATACTTAAACTGGCCAGAAATTGAAAACTACGTTAACGATATTATTAAAGAAACACTCCCGGCAGACTTAATTGAAAAACATCATTTTAGAGCATATGTAACAAGAGACCCCTCTATCAACGCTTTTGTTATGAATGACGGAGCTATATTCGTGAATATAGGCTTACTAGCAAAAATAGAAAGCGAAGCAGCATTGGCATTTGTTATTGGCCATGAAGTTTCTCACCATCTTAATCACGATGTTATTGATCGATTCGTAAAAGACCATGAAAACAGGGATAAATACGAAACCGATAAGAGCTTACTTGGTTCTATCGTAGGTTCTGTTGTCGCACAAAACAGGACTAACTCATACAGTAGAGGTCAAGAAAGTGATGCTGATCAATTAGGGTTGAAATTGATAAAAGATACTAAATATGACCTCGTGAAGGGTGTGGAGGTGATGAAACAATTCGAGGAGCTTGATAAAAAATATAAATTAAGAAGAGGAGGATTTTTTAACGGATTTCTGGTTGGATCTACTCACCCAAATTCTGAAGATAGATACAAATCGTTAAAACGAAGAATAAGAAAACAAAATGGCACCAGTTCATTCTTAGTTAGTGAAGATCAATTTCATCAAATACAACAAATTGCGCTTTACGAATCACTTGAAAGCCTGCTGCGTGTTCATCAGATGTACGAATGTTTCGAATTATCATTTAAGTTGTGGCTATCAGACCAAGAAAATTCAATGTATAGATATTACTTAATGGAATCGTTACGAAAAATGTTCTACACCAATTCCTATCAAATGCACCAACCCATATTCCAAAACGAGTACCGCGGGCGCTATCGTCAAAAAAGAAAAGAGCTCGATTTCGAATACCAAATTCGAATTGCCAAACAAGTAAAAAATATAGTTTCTAAAGCTCTTTCTATAGACAAAACGGAAGTTGAAGCAATTGAAGTCCCCATATGGGAAGAAGATACATTGGGGCTTATAACTTATAATCACTTATTTAATTTAGTCTCAAAATCGGATGAATTAGGCAACTATCCTGAGTGCTATTTAACAAAAGGTCTAAAGAAATATGTTGAAGGCTCAGAATATGAAGAATATTTAGAGAGATACATAGAGTTTCCTAATGCTAAGTACGCCCAAGTTGCTAATTCTATTCTTGATTCTGTAGCTGTTTCAATTCCTATAAAAAGCATAGTAATGTTAACGAGCTACCAAGATCCTGAGGAGACTGATACCTTGTATAAAATTTACAAGGAGGATATTGATTCTGCTTTAATGACCAATTTCCCTAATCTCATATACAGAGGCATTGATGATGATGATATGTTCACTTTTAGACAAACCGTTGCGCTATCAAGTTTAATGGAATTTATGAATTCTGTTGGAAATTCAAGTAGTGGAACATTTAATGCTTGGATCTATAATCCCGAATATTTAGACTTTTACTCAGAATTAGATATCGATAAACTTCATTTTCTACAAGTAAAAGTTGCAGACCAAGAAGGCGAGCGAATTAACCATATAGTTTTAAAAACAATCGACCTTAAACCAGATAAAAATCAAAGTACCTCCGTTTCTAAGCGGAAAGAAAATACAGGCTACGTTGCCATTGAAGAAATGCTAAAAGAGTCTATTGAGTTGAATACTAGGTACTTTGACTAAAAGAAGCTATGCCGCTTTCATCTTGGTTATAGCAGCCTTATTCAACTTGCTTTTTGCATAACTATAAGTCACTTTAAACTCCTTAACATCTTTTTCTGAAGGTAATTCGAACATAGCGTCCACCATAATAGCTTCACAGATCGAGCGTAATCCCCTAGCACCTAATTTAAATTCTAGAGCTTTCTCAACAATATGATCTAGTACCTTTTTATCGAAAGTAAGTTTGATGCCTTCCATCTCAAATAACTTAACATATTGCTTAACTAAAGAGTTTTTTGGTTCTGTTAAAATTCGTCTTAGAGCATCTCCATCTAGGGGGTTCAAATAAGTGAGAACAGGAAAACGACCAATTAGTTCAGGTATCAATCCAAATGATTTTAAATCTTGTGGAGAAACGTACTGCAGCATATTGTCTTTATCGAATTGGTCTGATTTTTTACTTGCGCTGTATCCAACAGCATGCGTGTTCACACGCTTTCCAATTACTGGAACAATACCATCAAAAGCACCGCCACAAATAAACAATATATCTTTCGTGTTAACTTGTACAAGTTTTTGTTCCGGGTGCTTTCTACCTCCCTGGGGTGGAACACCAACCGTAGTGCCTTCGAGTAACTTCAGCATAGCTTGCTGAACTCCCTCGCCAGATACATCTCGAGTAATTGAAGGGTTATCACTCTTACGCGCAATTTTATCAATTTCGTCAATAAAAACGATCCCTCGCTCGGCAGCATTCACATCATAATCTGCAGATTGCAACAAACGAGATAAGATACTTTCAACATCCTCACCTACATAACCTGCTTCTGTTATTACGGTAGCATCAGCAATACAGAAAGGAACATTCAGTATTTTAGCAATGGTTTTGGCTAGAAGAGTTTTACCCGTCCCAGTTTCTCCCACCATAACAACATTAGATTTTTCAATCTCTATTTCATCTTCGTCAACTTTTTGTGTGACTCTTTTATAGTGGTTGTAAACAGCTACTGATAATGTTTTTTTGGCCTCCTCTTGACCTATTATGTATTCATCAAGATGGCGCTTAAAATCAATTGGCTTCAGAAGATTTATATTTGAAGTCAACTCTTCGTTAACTTTTTCAGACATTTCTTCTTTTACGATTGACTTTGCTTGTTCAACACAATTGTCACAAATATGACCTGTGATACCGGCAATAAGAACTTCAGTCTCGCGCTTATCACGACCACAAAATGAGCATTTAACGTTTTCTTGTTCCATAACAGAATTTTAGCGAGTATGCTTTTATGGGAAAATTAGAAAAAGGTTGCAATTATTTTTTACGATCTCTAATCAAAACTTCGTCAACCATACCGTAAGCTTTAGCTTCAGCAGCAGTCATCCAAAAATCACGATCACTATCAGCCCAAACTTTATCATAAGTCTGACCAGAATGCTCCGCAATTATATCATACAATTCCTTCTTTAGTTTTTGAATTTCTTTTGCTGTAATCTCTATATCAGAGGCTTGTCCTTGTGCACCACCTAAAGGCTGATGTATCATCACTCTAGAATGTTTTAATGCTGTTCTTTTACCCTTTTCACCAGCACACATTAATACCGCTCCCATTGAAGCTGCCATCCCTGTGCAGATTGTAGCAACATCAGGCTTAATGTATTGCATAGTATCGTACATACCTAAACCAGCATAAACCGAACCACCAGGGCTGTTGATATAAATCTGAATATCCTTATCAGCATCAGCCGATTCCAAAAACAATAATTGACCTTGAATTATATTTGAAACATGATCATCAATACCTGTACCTAAAAAGATAATTCTATCCATCATCAATCGAGAGAAAATATCCATAGAAGCAACGTTCATTTGACGTTCTTCAATAATTGTTGGCGAGATATAGCTATTTAAAACAGAAGTATATTTTGCTAATGAAGTGCTACTAATGCCTAAGTGTTTAGTCGCGTATTTATTGAATTCGTTTTGATCGAACATCGTCTTTTATAAATTTAAGTTGTTTTTCAAGGTAGATAAAAATCCTTTTTCTTTCTTCTCGGTTGCTAATTTAACAAATTCGTCATAAGTAACTTCTTTATTTTTTAGCTTGAATGTATTCTCAAAAAGCTCCATCATTTTAACATCGTAAAGCATTTCGTAAATACGTTGAGCTTCTTCTTTGTTTTGCAAAACTCGTGTAGCTGTATCCTCCAACTCACTATCTGCGATTTCCATTTGGCCATATTGAACCATTTGCTGACGAACTAGGTCTTTGGTATAATTCATTACCTCTTCATTCTCAACTTTGATGTTATTTTCTTTGAAAATCTTGTTTTGTATTAACTGCCATCGCAAACCTTTTGCGTAGTCCTCATACTCCGTATCTAATTGATCCTGAGTCAATTTTTCGTTAACGGCTAGAAGCCATCTTTTCAAAAATGTATCCGGTAACTTAAGTTTTGCTTTATCAAGAAGAGTTTCGGTAATATCATACTTCAACTTTCTTTTTGCGTCAGTCTCTAACTGTTTTGAAATTTCTCCAGATATTTTTTCTTCAAGCTCTTTCTCAGATTTAACTGTATCCTTACCAAATGCTTTATCAAATAGTTCTTGATCCAAAACTGCAGGTTCTACCCTGTAAATCAATTTCACCTCAAACTCGAATTTAGATTTGATATCATCTACTTCTGCCTTATCAACATTAAGCATTGCAGCAGTATCAGCACCACCTTTACTTACTTTGTGCGGATCAACGGTAATCTTATCTCCAATTTTTTTACCAAGTAATGTCTTCGCAACTTTAGCATCCTCAATATATTCCAAAGCAATTGTAGATGTATGATAAATTCCACCAGCTTTGATTTCTCCTTTGTCGTCAAGCTCTCTAAATTCTCCTTGAATCATATCTATACCAGCCGTTTCGTCAACGTTAGAAACTTTGCCGTATCGCTTTTGAATATCCGCAATATTTTTTTCAACCAATTTTTGATCAACACCAATTTTATATAAATCGAATTTGCTTTTTTCTGAAATCTTAACATCAAACTTTGGTGATAACCCTAAATCGTATATAAATTCAAACGATGTGTCTTTATCCAAATCAAGATTCATCGAATCTTCTTTTGGTAAAGGATTTCCAAGAATCTCTAAATTATTTTCTTTTATGTAATTGTAAACTGAATCTGCAGCTGTTTTGTTTAATTCTTCAGCCAAAACAGATTTACGGTACATTTTGTTAATCATTCCCATAGGAACCATTCCAGGTCTAAAACCAGGCACTTTTGCTTGCTTTCGGTAACTTTTTAGTGTGTTGCTAACCTTCTCTTTGTAGTCCGCTTCAGTTAAATTCACCTTAACTACTGCGTTTAAATCATCAATATTTTCTTGCGTAATATCCATAATAATTGTTTCGAACGATTCTTGATTTTTCTAGCGAGTGCAAATATACTGAGAACTTCTTTAATTTCGGTCTTATTATATCAGATATTCATGCGCTAACTTATTCAGGCAAAAAGCCCACTAAGTCAATTACTTTCAAAAATGGTCCGCGTTTTACATTGGTTAAGATAATAACAGTCTGCTCCCTTTCTATCCTACGAATAAAATATGCTCTAAAGCCTTTCCACCATCCATTATGGTATACTATTTTTTCCTTTGTTTTTGGCAGCTCTAGCATTCTAAATCCAAAGCCATAATTTACATTGTTTAAGTGTTTTTTTGATTTACTTCTTCCAATGAATGCTAACTCAAGTGTTTCCTGTTTTAGTAACTTTTCCGAATACAAAGCTTGGTCAAACTTCAACAAGTCATAAACATTTGTATAAATTCCTTTATCCCCCTCACAGCCGTTAAGGTAAATATTAATCGCTTCCCTAAAATTGGACTCGTACCCTTTAACAGGATTAATTAATTCTGCATCATTCTCTCTAAAATATGAACGTGTGCTTTCCATTTCCAATGGCATGAAAATCTTCTCCGAAATAAAGTCGTGGTATTTTAGCCCTGTTACTCTCTCGATAATTGTAGCCAGCAAAACATAATTAGTATTGGCGTAGTAAAACTTTTTTCCTGGTGTTTTTGCCAAGTCAGGTTCAATGTTTTTGATAATCTGAACTACATCTTCGTTTGAAATCGAACAATCTTTATCTGGCCAAATATTAGCAGGATTATCGCAAAAATGAGTGTATTTGCTTAAACCGGAAGTGTGAGAAAGTAAATTCGAAATTTTTATATTATAGTTATCATAAGGCAGCTCTGGAATGTACTTTGTTATAGAGTCATCTATATTGATAAGCCCTTGTTCGTGCAACATCAAAATTGCTACTGCTGTAAATGTTTTGGTTACAGAAGCTATTTGAAACGTACTTTCTAGCGAAACATTTGGCCAGTTTTTATTCTTTTTATAACCGTAAGATTTTGCAAAAATCACTTTTCCCTTTTCAGCGAATAATACATTGCCATAAAACTGTGTCTTTTTGTTTCGCTTAGAAAAATACTTGTCTATTTCAATGGCAGATTTCTTATATATTTTTTTCCGATACGCAACACTATCAGATTGCTGAATAATTACCTCTGCAGGTTTTGCTCTAGATCCACATCTTGTTAACAGCGTAAATAGTAACAATACAAAAAAACAACTTCCTAGTTTCCTCACAATTTCCAAGCTACGATGATAGCAAAAAGAAAATAAATTAATAGTATCTATTTCTATACCTGCAAAAATATTTTCTTTTGAAGATGTTCCAAGTATTCTTTAATCTGCAAAACTTATTTTTCCACTAGATAAAAATTGCTGGTCTGATATTAAGTGATAAAAATAGGTGCCCGTCAAGTTTAATGAATTAGTAATTTCAAAATAATCACTGCTTGTCTGGTAACTATAAACAGTCTGACCCAAGGCATTAAATATTATTAACTCTGATTGAACGCCATTAGTTCTTTCAAATTTAAAATTACCGCTCCGTACTATTGGATGCGGATAAATGGAAATATAATATTCATGAAGTGGTTCGCTTCCTATTTCACTGAACAGAGAACATTCATTATTAAAATAACTTTGGTCGTTATCTTTTTCATATATCTTCAAACAAGGGCACATATTATAATCATCATGCATATAATTTAATCCATAATTTGTTCCAATACCTTCAATAAATGTAAGTTTTTGATTTCCTCCTGGTAAAACATAATTTGTTCTCACATGCTTTCTTCCAGATACATCATAAACGGAATCAACAATTGCAACAGTGCTATCACCAAAAGACTTATATATGATGAAAGTTTCATTAATATTCAATGATAAATCCATTATTAAGAATTCAATAGTATCCAATCCTTCAAAAGTTTCAATTGTTCC
The DNA here is from genome assembly GCA_905480125.1 of uncultured Flavobacteriales bacterium. Lineage (GTDB taxonomy): Bacteria > Bacteroidota > Bacteroidia > Flavobacteriales_G > NORP312 > NORP312. The sequence goes on from CAJQPE010000006.1 coordinate 64,526, forward strand.
TAAAAACCAGGCTTTTCCACTCCGCGTATCTTCCTTGGACAAGCCATTACTTCTATCAACAGTAGTGGCCATACTATAATCAATTGAATTATTTATAACCGTGCCTGCTTTTTTATAGGGAATTCCGCTAACCACAGTGTCTTGTATTATTATTTGCTCTCTTGTAACCCTTTGGTCTAAATTACAGAAATGGGTTGTCCATTTAGTAGAGTCGTTACCATATATCGAGCTATAAGATTGAGCTACTGAAGTTAATGGGGCTAGGCTTAGTAGAAAAATAGAAGGTATTAATATATTTTTTGTTTTCATAATATTTTATTTTTTGATTACTACATTAATATATACGTAAGTGAATAGAAAAAAGGGACATCACTTATTCTTGTTCATGGGTTTACACATTATTAGTTCCCGCTTTTTATAAAATATGACAGTTTTTTCTATAATAATTTGAACAAACTGTAGACATAATTGCACTATCGCATTTTTTTAGATGAAAAATTATCCAAATCCATTAGATAATGGTTGTTTCAAATTAATTCATATAATCAAACTCCTAAATGACTGACTATCGATAAAAATTAACCGACAAATTATTTTTAGTTACAAACAGCAACTGCTCGTGTTGTTTATTTAGAATATAATTTTGATATCTATGTATTTAAAGTGATTTAGCAATATTATATTCTGATATGCGTTCGATTACTGAGTATAAATCAAATACATGATTAAACATCTACTTACAATAAGTATTAATGAAAAAAGGAATCTACATATTACTTGTAGGGTTACTATGCAACATAACAGTAACAGCCCAAAGTTTACCAAAAGAAAATGGTAGGCTTAAAAAGTTATATGATAAGAATCCAGACAAAGCAATACAAAAAGCTCAAAAACTTTCTAGCAAGAAAAAAAATCTAGACTTAGCATACTACTATCTTACAATATCATATCTAAAAAAGTATTCAGTTAAAAACAGCAGTTCTTTCTTGTCTTCTTCGCTGCGGTATTACAAAAAATATACAAACCTCAACAATCAAAGAATATCATTCGAAACAGATAAACTAAATCAGCTAAAATTTGCCCAGCAAACTCTAATAAAATCCAAATACGATAAAAAAAGATATAGCTCGGCTCTAAAGGAATCTAAAAAATACGAAGAACTATTTGGACTTGAAAGTGATTTGCACCAAGAGCTATTAATAATAGCTGCTGAGCAAAAAAAAGAGGCTAAATATACCCGTTCACCTGAAAAAAAATTAAACAAAACAAAGATAACCAATGTTCTAAATGCTTCAAAATTAATCGCTGATGCAGAAGCTTTAATTGGTACGCGATATAAATATGGTGGAGAATCAACCTCTGGTCTAGATTGTAGTGGTTTTACTCGATACGTATATCAAAAGGAAGGTGTAAGCATACCGCATAGCGCTCGACTTCAATCACAATTGGGAACATTAATCAGAAAAGAAGATTGCAAACCTGGCGATTTAATATTCTTTGGATCTGTAACAAATAACAGATATAATTTTCAACATGTTGGGATGATTTATTCTAACGATAACGGAAAATTAAAGATGATACACTGCCCTAATAGCGGTGTTTGTATAGAAGGAGAAGGCGAGCCAAGCTATGATATGTATTGGGAAAAACGCTTTCTCTTTATTAAACGACTTTCTTCAAATGATTTATTAACCACTAAAAACCTCTAAGCCATGCTAAAGAACAAATTTTTCTACATCGGACTAACTATAGTAACAGCTATTGTTATACTATTATTAAAGAACTGTGGAACATCAGCCGCACCAATTGAATTACCTCAGACGAATACTCGAAGCTACATAGATCCTCCGTTTGCAAACATTTCAACCCCAAAAGAGGTCTTTAATTTAAATGCTTCAAAAGGTGGTGAGTTTAAATACGGAACAACTAAAATTACGGTGCCCGAATGCGCATTTATTGACAAGGATGGCAATCTGGTTAAGGGTAAAGTTAAGCTAGCTTACAGAGAAGTTAACGACCCTATTTCTATACTAACAAGTGGTGTGCCAATGGAAACAGCAGAAGGTTCTAATCAATATTTAGAGAGCGCTGGAATGATGGAAATTGTTGCATGGAAAGGAAATGAACCATTATTTGTAAACCCAGATTGCAGAATCTCTCTTAATATGCAATCATCATATCCTGATAATAACTACAACCTATACAGCTTAGATACGGCAAACAGAAAATGGGTAGAAACTAAAAGTAACCTGCCTGCAGAACAGCTAAAAAAGAAAGTTGAATATACAACTCAAGCACCAGTATATAAAGAACCAAATTATGGAGTATTAGCAGCTAAAGAAGGTATCATTATGCCGGTAAAGCCTATAGTTAAAAATAAAGAGCTGTTTCAGTTTAAATTCAAAACAGACTTTAGTCAATACCCTGAATTAAATATATATAATGGCGTTCAATGGGAGTTTGTTGGTAAAAAAGATGGTGAAAACCCTGCTAAAAACCGTTGGGTAACAACTGCAACTTGGAACGAAATGGAAATAGTTAAACGCAAAAAAAATGGGGTTTACAAACTTAGATTAGCTACCGGAGACAAAATTTTTGAGACAACAGTAAAACCCGTATTTGATGCTAATGATATGGAATATGCTGAATATGTTTTTAACCAGACGTATGACAAATACAAAACATTTGTAGACAACAAAAAAGAAGAAGCCCGACAATGGAGATTAAAACAAGAACGGTTAGCCAAAGAAAGAGCACAAAGTGAAAAAGTATACGAGCTTACTGGTAAATTTTCAAGAGAGTTTGAAGTACAAAGTTTTGGGTGGATAAACTGTGACAGGTTTTGGAATGCTCCATCACAAACCATAATAGCTTCTTTTACAGATGCTTCTGGTAAAAATTTGATCGTAAACAAAGTATACTTGGTAATGGACTCTGTAAATTCAGTTATTACATTTAGCAAAGGAGGTTTTGATGAATTTCAATTCGATCCAAAAAGCAAAAATTCTCTGATTGTTATAGATTCCTTGGCACAAGCTTATGTAATAGGCAATGGTGAATTCGAACGAATTAATTCTGTCGCAAAAAAACATCAATTTCAAGTGGATAATCCCGTAAAAATTGAATCTGAGTCGGATATTAGAAAGTTATTAAAAAACGTATAGCCTTATGAAAAATCTAGAAAACATAACTTTATTACCCCTGATAATATTTGTACTTTTATACTGTTCTGCATGCAGTTATAAGTGCAATGGAACTTGGGCACAAAAAAAAAGTTTTGACAACAATTGGAAAAGCGCTCAAAAAGTAGTTTTAAACCCTAAAAAGAAGATTGATCAAAGTAAATCAAAATCAGTACGGATATTTAAGAAAGAAAAATGCGCTTTTACATCTTATTAATAATCAATCAAATTTTAATAACTCTCAGCAAAATAAAAAAGGTTTAGAGCATAAAAAAACCGGAAGTTCTCGAAGCAAGTCGAAAAAATCCGGTTTAGTACGGATGGAGAGACTCGAACTCTCACACCTCGCGGCACTAGATCCTAAGTCTAGCGTGTCTACCAATTCCACCACATCCGCATATTTAATGAACTATCCCCCGAAAAGGGTGCGCAAAGATATTAAAGTTTATTAACATTGAAACTTATGAACCTTTAAATTATCTAAATTTGTAGACCCTAAAAAGGCATTATGTTAACGGTAGACCCTAAAGAAATTCCAATTCAGAAATTACATCAGTATCTGTTAGGTTCTGTTGGTCCGAGACCTATCGCTTTTGTAAGTACAATTAGCAAAAATGGAGAGCGAAATTTAAGCCCATTTAGTTTCTTTAATGTGTTTAGCGCTAACCCTCCTATTGCTATTTTTTCTCCAGCAAGGAGTGGAAGAACAAACACGACAAAGGACACTTATAAAAACGTAAAAGAAATTGCAGAATGTGTAATTAACGTCGTTAATCATGATATAGTTACCCAAATGTCTTTAACTAGTTCACCCTATTCACCTGATATTGATGAATTTGTAAAGGGTGGGTTTACGGCTTTGAAATCTGAAACCGTAGCTCCTTTCCGAGTAAAAGAATCGCCAGTTCAACTAGAGTGCAGAGTAAATGAAGTGGTGGAGCTTGGTTCAGAAGGTGGAGCCGGAAACCTAATTATTTGCGAAATAACTTGTATTCATATCTCGGATTCTATATTAGATGAAAACGAAATGATAGACCAACATAAAATTGATCTCGTAGCTCGAATGGGAGGGAATTGGTACTGTAGGGCTGATAAAAATTCTATGTTCGAAATTTCTAAACCATTGACTACATGCGGTATCGGATTTGACCAAATTCCAGTTGCAATTAAGAACAGTGCTATCCTTACAGGAAATAATTTAGGGCAACTCGGAAACGTTGAAAAATTGCCTAACGAAACTGATGTTAACGAATATAAACTTATTGAGCTTAGCGAATTATTTCAAGAATTTGAAGATAATCAGCCTAAGCTAGAAACGGAGCTTCACAAATTAGCAAAAATTTTATTAGACAACAATCAGGTTGAAGAGGCCTGGAAAACATTATTAACTTTTAACGATTAAAACAAACAAAAATGAGCTTAGCAGTAACAGGAAAAATCACAAAAATATTACCCTTAGAAAGCGGAACCAGTAAAGCAGGAAAAGAATGGAAAAAACAAGGATTTGTAATTGACACTGGTGCTCAATTCAATCCAGAAGTATGTTTTAGCCTTTTTGGTGATGATAAAATTGCAGCTTTGACGAGCTTCTCTGAAGGCCAAGATGTTGAAGTTTCTTTCAATATCTCATCTAGAGAATATAACGGAAAATACTATCATAATATCGATGCTTGGAGAATTAACGCTACTGGTGCTGGACAAGCTCCTCAAGATACTGCTCCAAATTTTGCAGATGTTCCAGCAGCAGCTCCCCAAGCAGAAGCAGCAGATGATTTACCTTTCTAGTTTTAAATGAACGCTTCTGAGCGATTCATAAAAACTCTTAAAACTATACTTCCCGCACCATTTACTATTGCTGTGGGACTAACGGCTATCACTTATTGGATAGCCGTTTTTGTTTCTGATACTAATGAAAGTTTTATTCCTCATGCGATTTCAGTTCTCGAATATTGGGAAGAAGGAATTTGGAATAAAGGCTTATTAGTTTTTGCTCTGCAAATGATGCTCATGCTTGTATTAGGACATGTATTAGCCCTGGCTAAGCCGGTTGACGTTCTTATTTCTAAAGCAACCATATTTTGCAACAGCACAGCCAATGCGGCAGCTATTGTTACGTTTCTAACGGTAATAGTTAGTCTATTTAACTGGGGGCTTGGACTAATTTTTGGAGCAATATTTGCAAGAAAAGTTGCCGAACACGCTGTGAAAAATCACTTCAAATTAAACTACCCAATTGTTGGTGCTGCTGGTTATTCTGGTCTCATGGTCTGGCATGGAGGTTTATCTGGCTCCGCACCAATAAAAGTTGCTGAATCAGGCCATTTTCTGGAAGATCAAGTTGGAGTGATATCTCATGGAGAAACGGTGTTTTCTGCGATGAACATTATAATAAGCTGTGTTCTAATTATCGTTCTGCCTTTGGCGATGTACCTGCTAGGCAAGAGAACGAAAGAAGAAAAAGTGGTGCTATTTGAGAATCATTTTGTTTCCAACAATAAAACCAAGGAATCTATTGAAGGTGCTGAAAGATTGGACCATTCAAGGATTTTAGCATACATATTCGGGACAATTATATTAGGGTTATCGCTTTATAAAGCATTTCTCAAACCTGATGAAATTTCACTTAAAATAATAACCCCCAACTACATCAATTTTGCACTACTAGGGTTGGCAATAATACTGCACGGTAGTTTTTATAAATTCTTAAACGCTATTGATTCTGCCATTAGCGGTGCTTCTGGTATTTTGATTCAGTTTCCTCTTTACTTCGGTATAATGGGAATAATGAGTAATTCTGGATTGGTAGAGCAATTCTCAGCATTTTTCGTCCAACACTCTACAGAAGTTACTTTTCCTATTTATACTTTTTTTAGCGCTGGCATCGTAAATATTTTTGTCCCTAGCGGAGGTGGACAATGGGCAGTGCAAGGACCAATAATTGTAAATGCTGCAAATGAACTAGGAGTTTCACTGTCTAAAAGCATCATGGCTTTAGCCTACGGAGATCAGCTAACTAATATGCTTCAGCCATTTTGGGCTTTGCCTCTACTTGGCATTACGGGTTTGAAAGCCAAACAAATTCTTCCGTATACCTTGTTCCTGATGGTGATTGGAATGGTGATTTTTATTGGGGGATTACTGATTTTTTAACGAACGATAAACCAATTATTCAACAACTCCTCTCTGTTGTATAACATTGTTTTACCAGTTTTATAATCAATAATATCCTTACCTGCTGCAACAGCGATTCCTTGACCAGCTGCAGTATCCCACTCCATCGTTGGTGCAAAACGCGGATACACATTAGCCACCCCTTCAGCAACCAAACAAATTTTAAGCGAAGAACCCATCGAAACAACTTCGATTTCTCCATGCTCCTTCTTCAATTCTTCAACAAAATCTTCTGTTTCAGGTGACATATGGGAACGACTACCAACCACTTTAAACGTTCCATTATTCTCTTTTGGAAGCTCCATAGCCCCCTCTTTAAGTAAATCGAAACTTAGAAAGTTTAACACAGAGCTTTCAACTTTAAAATCTTCGATTTTAAAAGCTCCTTCTCCAACTAATCCAAAATACAACCAGTCTTTTACTGGCACATAAATCACTCCACCTATAGCCTTCTGGTTATGAATTAGGGCAATATTAACAGTAAACTCGCCATTACGTTTTACAAATTCTTTTGTTCCATCTAATGGATCCACTGTCCAAGAATACTCCCAGTCTTTGCGCTTAGCGTAAGGAATTTGTGACCCCTCCTCGCTTAATATCGGCAACTCTGTTGTCTCTAAAAAAGACACAATAACATCATGCCCTTTTTGGTCTGCTAAAGTTAATGGAGACTTATCATCCTTTTGCGAAACAGCAAAGTCCGAATCGTACACATTAAGAATTTCTTCTCCAGCCTTCAGTGATGCCGCAATAGCCACATTCATCAATTCAATTAATTCTTGTCTTGTCATTAGCTTGCTTTTCTTTCATGCTCTACTCCGAAGTTTAATCTATACCAAGCTCTTTCGTGACCATAGTATATCGCCATCTTGATTAACGCTTCTGCTAGCATAAGACCAGTAGCTTTTTCAGCAGCACCCGCATCGTCCTTAAAAATAAATAGTGTTATCACAAAGGTTGTTAGTGAAGCAATTACTCGCCAAGTAATGGCCTTCGCAAAATGTCTTTTTTTAGAAATGACGTTCACTACAGCATTAATTCGATACCATAAACGCTCATGCCCATAATAAAACAACATCTTTACAACGGATTCTATCATTGCTACTCCTAGGGCTTTCTCACTTGCGTTAGGATCACCCTTAAAAAAAAGTAAAGCCAATAAAAAAGTAGTGATGGATGCAATAATCCGCCAACTAATAGTTTTGGCAATATGCCTCTTATATGATATGCTTGGTGACATGAGTAAAAACTATTTAATCAAAATACCTAATACTTTGAAGAAGAGCCCCCAATATTCTCTATTGGGTGCCACGTTGTTTTGGTTTCTTGGTGATCAGAAATGAAATAGGGCGATTGACCTTCTTCTGAATTCCATTCTACTTTCGAATAATCCAGTATCCGTTTTACGTTATCGGCCGCATTTACCTGAATCGTTTTTAAATGTTCAGCATTCGAACCAGCATAAATGAAAGAATTTACATCCATATGTGTTGACATATGCTTATGCAGCTCGTCTTCTTTTCCAGTAATAATATTTACAACTCCCCCTGGAACATCTGAGGAATTAATTACTTCAGCAAAAGAAATTGCGCAAAGAGCGTGAGTCTCAGAAGCTAGAGCAATAATAGAATTTCCTCCTGCAATTACAGGTGCAATTATAGAAACTAAGCCTAACAATCCAGTCGATTCTGAAGTAATAGCAGCCACAACTCCCGTTGCCTCTGGCACAGAAAAATTAAAATGTGCAGATGCAACAGGATTAATAGAACTAAAAATCTGTGTGTACTTATCGCACCATCCGGCATAATAAATCAACCTATCTATGGAAAGATCTACTTCCTGCTCTGCTGATAATTTGGAGGAACCCATTTGCATTAATTCATCAACAAACTGCGCTCTTCTGCCCTCCAACATTTCGCCAATTCGATACAAAATCTGACTACGATTAAATGCAGCTCTTTCTGCCCAAGGACCAGAAGCTCCACGAGCTGCAACAACAGCATTCCTATAATCCTTTCTAGAAGATAAACACATATTTGCCAGCAGATTACCAGATGAATCCTTTAGCTCATAATATCGTCCCGATTCCGTTCTAGGAAACTTTCCACCAATATAAATCTTGTACGTTTTCAAAACCAATAATCTATTTGTTTTTGCAACTCCATTAATATTCTCCAAAACTTTTACGTTTTTCTTTGTAACTGTTTTTGCCATCTTAGTTCAAGTTTAAATATGCAGATAATCCATGCAAACCTCCTTCTCTGCCAAATCCACTTTCTTTATAGCCACCGAATGGAGATGTTGGGTCAAATTTATTATATGTATTTGCCCAAACAACTCCTGCTCTCATTTTAGTAGTCATATTAAATATTTTAGCGCCTTTATCTGTCCAAATTCCTGCCGACAAGCCATATGGTGTGTTGTTCGCTTTAGCAATAACTTCATCGACAGTTCTAAATGTTTGAACTGCTAAAACAGGCCCAAAAATTTCTTCTTGAGTTATTCTACTCGATTGTGAAACATTTGTAAACAACGTCGGTGGACACCAATTTCCTTTTTGAGGCAGCTTACAAGCCGGCTGATAAAATTCAGCACCTTCTTGTTGTCCTATTTTGATGTACTTATTGATTATATCCAATTGTTCTTTCGAATTTATCGCACCAATATCTGTGTTCTTATCCATCGGGTCACCAACGATAAGTGTATTCATTCTATCCTTTAATTTTCTAATTACCTCTTCATAAACCGATTCTTGAACAAAAAGTCGTGAGCCTGCACAACATACATGCCCCTGGTTGAAATAGATTCCGTTTACTATACCTTCAACCGCTTGATTAATTGAAGCATCTTCGAAAATAATATTCGCGGCTTTTCCTCCTAATTCTAGTGTGCATTTCTTATTGGTACCCGCAATAGCTCTTTGAATAATTTTTCCAACACCCGTTGATCCAGTAAATGCTACTTTATTTACATCGGGGTGATTTACAATTGCTGCACCTGTATCTCCAAAACCAGTGACAATATTCACAACACCATCTGGCAATCCAGAGTCTTTAATCAACTCCGCCAATTTCAAAGCTGTTAGAGAAGTTGTTTCAGCAGGTTTCAAAACTACAGTGTTTCCTGCTGCTAATGCTGGTGCGATTTTCCATGCAGCCATCAATAAAGGAAAATTCCAAGGTATTATTTGACCTGCAACACCTAACGATGTTGGTCTTTTATTCGGAAATGCATATTCCAATTTATCCGCCCAACCAGCATAATAAAAAAAATGATTTGCAGCTAATGGAACATCAACATCACGAGATTCTCTAATCGTTTTACCGCCATCGAGTGATTCAATTACGGAAAACTCACGTGCACGCTCCTGAATTAATCTTGCTATTCTGAAAATATATTTTCCTCTTTCCTTTCCAGATAATTTCGACCACACTTCACTATATGCTTTTCTTGCCGCCCTAACTGCTTTATCAACATCTTTTGCGTTACCCAACGCTATACTTGATAGCTTTTCACTATTAGCAGGATTAATCGTATCGAAATACTTCCCGTTACTTGGTTTAACAAATTTCCCTCCAATAAATTGATTGTATTGTGGTTTAATCTTAATATGTCCTTTACTTTCTGGTGCTGGTGCATATGCCCAGCCAGAATTCAAATCTACCTCTATTTGTTTCTTTTTTGCCATCCCTTAATCTATTGAAAAATAATCTGCCGATTGGTAGGCACCAGTTTCCTGTTTCACCAACTGCATTAGTACGTCATTTGCTAAACTACTTGCTCCGAATCTAAACCACTCATTTGTAAGCCATGCATCACCCAATGTTTCTCTCACCATTACTAGATAATGTAACGCCAATTTGGCTTTTGAAATTCCACCAGCAGGCTTCATTCCAATCATTATTCCCGTTTTGTAATAATAATCCTTTATGGCTTCTAACATTACCAATGTTACGGGCATTGTAGCTGCAACTGAAATTTTACCAGTAGATGTTTTTATAAAGTCTGCCCCAGCATACATCGCTATATCACTTGCCCTTCTTACTTTATCAAGTGTCCCTAATTCTCCAGTTTCAAGTATAACTTTCAATCTAGCCTTACCACAAGCCTCTTTTATCGCTGCTATTTCATCAAAAACAAAATTGTAATCGCCCGTATGAAACCTTCCACGAGAAATAACCATATCAATTTCATCTGCACCTTGATCTACTGCAAATTTGGTGTCACCAATTTTCACTTCCATTGGCGCTTGGCCAGAAGGGAAAGCTGTAGATACCGAAGCAACCTTAACGCCTGAACCAATAAGTTCAGCTTTCGCTAAGCTCACCATAGATGGATACACGCATACAGCAGCTGTAGAGGGTAAATCAGGTATTGAATCATGCAGATGTTGTGCTTTATAGCACATTTGCTTAACCTTGCCAGGGGTATCCTTACCTTCTAAGGTTGTAAGGTCAATCATGTTTAACACCTTTTTCAGTCCAACAACTTTCGTTTCACTCTTAATGCTTCTTGTTTGAAACCTAGCTGTTCTTTCTTCAATACCAACTTGATCAACAGCTGGTGAAAACTTAAAGTCTGGTAATAAATCCTTGCTTTTTATTCTAATCATTTATTTAACAAATTAGCCCTATCAAAAATATAACTATTCTTTTTAACAGTATGGATTCTATTGAAGAATAGTTAATCATTTAGCTTTCAAATTAATACTTTTGCTGAATTATGAAAGATGAAGGAAATAACATATTTTCTGTTTTCGATGAATTACTTCAACGAAGTAATAAAGAAAAGGCTCTTAACCAATTCTCAAAAGTGATATGGATGACCGGACTTTCTGGTTCAGGCAAGACGTCAATTGCTTTAGGATTAGAGCATAAACTTCATACAAATGGTTATCTAACTCAAATTCTAGATGGTGATAATATTCGTACTGGAATAAATAAAAATTTGGGATTTTCAGATGAAGACAGAACGGAAAATATCAGAAGAATTGCAGAAGTTTCAAAACTTTTCTTGAACTGCGGAGTTATTGCGATTAACTGTTTCGTTAGTCCCACGATTGAGATTCGAAAACTAGCTCAACAAATAATCGGTAGAAACGATTTTATTGAAGTATTTATCAATACGCCCTTGGAGGTTTGCGAGCGAAGGGATCCAAAAGGATTATACAAAAAGGCTAGGAATGGAGAAATCAAAGATTTTACAGGCGTTTCTGCGCCATTTGAAAAACCAACTTCACCAAACATAGAGATAACAACGGAAGGAAAATCGATCGAAGATTGTGTGAACGCACTATATTCGGAAATTCTAATTTTGATCAAAAAATAAGGGCATGCAATCGTACAATTTATCACATCTAAAAGAGCTCGAGGCTGAAAGCATCTATGTAATCAGAGAAGTTGCTGCACAATTTGAAAAACCGGCATTATTGTTTTCAGGTGGAAAAGATAGTATTGTCTGTTTTCATTTAGCTAGAAAGGCATTTTTTCCGGCTAAAGTCCCTTTTCCTCTAGTGCACGTTGATACTGGTCATAACTTCCAAGAAACTATTGAGTTCAGAGATAAATTGGTTGAAAAATATAGTGCAAACTTAATTGTTGGTTCAGTACAACAAAGTATCGACGAAGGCAAATCCATTGAAGAAAAAGGCTTCAACGCAAGTAGAAATGGATTGCAAACAGCTACTTTATTGGAAACTATAGAAAATAATAAGTTCGATGCCTGCATGGGCGGTGCTAGAAGAGACGAAGAGAAAGCTCGCGCGAAAGAACGATTTTTCAGCCATAGAGATGATTTTGGTCAATGGGACCCGAAAAATCAGCGTCCAGAAATTTGGAATATCTTTAACGGGAAGAAGAACTTTGGCGAAACATTCAGAATATTTCCAATTAGCAACTGGACAGAAATGGATATTTGGCAGTATATTCTCCAAGAAAAAATTGAATTACCTTCCATCTATTTTGCGCATCAACGAGAGGTCTTTACTAGAGACGAAGTGATTTATGGAAAAACCAATTTCATTAACATGAAACCAGATGAAACTACGGAAATGAAACAAGTTCGATTTAGAACAATTGGTGATGCATCGTGCACTGGAGCAGTAGAATCTTCTGCTGATTCATTGGAGAAAATTATTGAAGAGGTTGCTGCTACACGCACAACTGAACGAGGCACGCGTGCTGACGACAAGAGGTCTGAGGCTGCAATGGAAGATCGAAAAAAACAAGGATACTTTTAATTATAGAACTATGTCAGAAGAAGGATATTTAGATATGGAACTGCTTCGCTTCTCAACTGCCGGGAGCGTTGATGATGGAAAAAGTACACTTATTGGAAGGTTGCTATATGATAGTAAATCCATTTTCCAAGATCAAATGGAGGCTATCGAAGAAGCCAGCAAAAGAAAAGGGGAAGAAAATGTAAATCTTGCATTGTTAACTGACGGTTTGCGATCTGAGAGAGAGCAAGGAATTACAATTGACGTTGCTTATCGATATTTCGCAACACCTAAACGTAAATTCATTATTGCTGATACTCCTGGTCACATTCAGTATACTCGAAATATGGTTACAGGTTCAAGCACTGCCAACCTTGCGATAATATTGGTTGATGCTAGGCATGGGGTTGTAGAACAAACGAAGCGACATTCATTTATTGCTTCCCTTCTCCAAATTCCACATATTGTTTATTGCATAAACAAAATGGACTTAGTCGACTATAAAGAGGAAGCTTACGATAAAGTTAGAGCAGAGCTCGAAGCATTTAGTTCTAAACTTGACACTAAAGATGTTCGTTTTATTCCGTTAAGCGCTTTATTAGGAGACAATGTTGTTGATAGAAGTTCGCAAATGGACTGGTATGGTGGGCCGACTCTTATGTATTTATTAGAAACTATTCATATAGGAAGTGATCACAATCATGTTGATAGAAGGTTTCCTATTCAACATGTGATTCGACCTCAGACTAAAGAATATCATGATTATAGAGGTTATGCTGGTAGAATTGCTGGTGGTGTGTTTAAGCCTGGTGATGATGTAATGGTGCTGCCTAGTGGATTTTCATCTAAGATAAAAAGCATTGACACATTAGATGGGCAATTGGAAGAAGCTTTTGCACCCATGAGTGTTACAATGACCCTTGAAGATGACATCGATATTAGTAGAGGTGATATGCTTGTTAGGGAGACTAATGCACCGGAAGCGACTCAAGATATCGACATAATGCTTTGTTGGATGAACAAAAATCCTCTTTTACCTAATGGAAAATATGCAGTAAAGCATACATCTAAAGATGTTAGGTGTATCGTAAAAGAAATTCAATACAAAGTTGACGTGAATACGCTTCACCGAGTTGACGATAATAAGGAAATTAACATGAACGATATTGCTAGAGTTAAGTTGAGAACAACTGCTCCCCTGTTTATAGATAAATACAATCGGAATAGGATGACCGGAAGTTTAATTCTGATAGACGAAGCAACTAATGAAACTGTTGCCGCGGGGATGATTATTTAACGACATTTAGGGTGAAAAATCGTAAAAAATCCTGATTTTATCTGGAAGATTTTATATTTATAAGTTACTGTATTTTTTATTTCAGTGTAAATCGAATTGGCAAGTTGTAAGATACTGGAACAGTTTTCCCTCTTTGTTTCCCAGGTTTCCATTTTGGCATATTTTTAACAACTCTCATCGCCTCTTCATCACATCCTCCGCCAATTCCTCTTAGAACTTTAACGTCCTTAATAGTTCCGTCAATCCAAACAACAAAATTCACATATACCATACCCTTAATTCCTGCATCTTTTGCCATCGCAGGGTATTTGATGTTTTTTCCTAAAAATCTAAAAAGCTCTTCTTCACCTCCAGGAAAACCAGGCATATCCTCTACAACGGTAAAAATCTCCTGCTCAGCCTCAACCTCTTCAACAATTTCAACGATTTCTACTTCTGTATCTTCGTCGATTTCAGTTTCTTCGATTTCTATATCCTCTACCTCTTCGTCATCTTCAACTATCTCAATTTCGACTGCTGCTGGCGGTGGTGGTGGTGGTGGTACAATTTCTTGTTGTGTAATTGGAATCATTTCTTCCTCTTCTTGATCGTAATCAAAATCACCAAACATCGCTTGAACCATATCATAATCTTTCCATTGAACGATGATGCAGAAACTAGATAAAGCAACTACTAAACCAACCATAAAAAGTAGTGTCTTTTTTTGCTCGATATTAGCTTCTGGGTTTTTCTTTAATTCCATAAGTTTTAATTTGCCTGCTAATTTACAACTTATTCTGATTTTACTTGCTTCAAAGTAAATTTTATAGGTACGCTATACCTAACAGCTACAGGAATACCATTATTTTTTCTCGAACACCAATCCTCCATTGATTTTATAACACGTAAAGCTTCTTCTGTGTATCCGCCTCCAAAACTTCTTAGGACTTTAATATCTTTCATTTTACCCTTTTTACTAATTGTAAACTAAATGTTTACAGTTCCTTCTATGCCATTATTTTTTGCCATTCGCGGTTAATCGATTTAATTGGATATGCACTTAAACATTTCCTTTTCGATTTTTTTGTTTCTATAGTATTTAGTTTTTAAGGTTTCCATATACTAATCTGAAACTTAAAACACCTGCCAATGCGCCAATACTATTAGCAAACATATCCAAGAGTTCGATACTCCGAGAAACAAATATCGTGCCTTGAAGCAATTCAACAAAAACTCCATAAAAAACACTTATGATCACTGCAATTAAGACACAATTAAACCGCAGGCTTGAGACCCAAATTTGCTTCTTAAATGAAACAATAAGCATATGAGAAAGCAATAAATACAGAACAAAGTGAACCGCCTTATCAATCCCATTAATGGAAGAATCTGGCAAATTATCGCTTGGCAAACTACTTAAAAGTAATATCAGCAAAGCCCAACCAAATGGCGGAATATAGTGACGAAGGGACACTTATTTTTAAGAAAAAGAATTATGCTCCTACGTGCTCCTTGTACTGATCAGCGGTCATCAGCGAGTCTAACTCACTTGTGTCAGACATTTTAATCTTAATCATCCAACCTTCACCGTATGCGTCTTGGTTAACAGTTTCTGGTGAAGATTCTAACGCTTCATTAAAAGCCGTAACCGTTCCTGACAAAGGCATAAATAAATCTGAAACCGTTTTTACAGCTTCTACTGTTCCAAAGACTTCTTCTTTAGTTAATTCTTCCCCTTCAGTTTCAATCTCAACAAAAACAATATCTCCCAATTCGCCCTGCGCAAAATCAGTAATTCCAACAGTTGCATATTCTCCTTCAACCTTAATCCACTCATGGTCTTCTGTATATTTTAACTCTTGAGGTATGTTCATGGTTCTTGATTTTAGGCAAATATATAATGAAGTTATCTAAAGTAGAAGTTATAAGCCAAATTTATCCTGCAAGAGTAAACAAGATGCTCACTCCAAAATTTAAATCCCAACGTTTAAACGTTGTAGATGTCTTCGGTATATTCATTCCGTAATCGGCAAAAGCTCTTAAACGAAGTGCTTTACTCAGATTGTAATCACCCGTTACTTTTATTGATATAATATCTTGACCACTAGTTGTCTGCTGACTTTCCTCGATCACTTTTCTAATAATTGTTTCGTTTCTTCTATACGACAAATCGGCTCTTAATTTAAGAGGGCTAATTACATCCGTACCTTCACGAAGTTGAAATGGCAATTTTACTTTGTCAATAATATAGCCCATACCAAGAACGTATTCCATTCCTTTCTGTTCTGTAATTTGTGTGTTCGCTATATTAAGAGAAAGCGTTCTGTCTTTTCGAATCTCGAACTTACCTTGAAAACTATTTTGAAAAGTCATATCAACATTGATAAGCGGGCTAAACTTCTCTGATATCGTTATGGTATTCAATACCAACTTAGATTCATAGTTTGCACTTTGATCCAGCATTTGCTCAACATCCATTCTATCACGATCTCGATCGTAATCCAAATTAGTAGAATAACCGCTTACGCTGTAAGATGATTTGTAAGAATGATTCAACGATATTTTACGAACATATTTTTTCAAAAACTTAATTTTAGATAAGCCATTATATCGAATACTCCAGTTTGGAATTGGCAAATACTTAGAGTTTTTATAACCAACTGCGGCAGGGTCTAGTGATACATTTTCAGGGCTTGTTCCTGTATAAGCTGCCAAGAAAGCGGGCACCAAGACTTCTTTTGATGTTGCTCCATAGCCTTGCCTATATCCTTGACCCAGAGAATCGTTTTCATGCGGCAGGCCATCATTAGAAGAAATACCATCCATATCATCTAACCGCTGTGAAATGGTAACTCTATTTTGTAAAAATTGATCGAAGATGGCAGAATTATTTGAGCCAAACCCATCAATAAAAGCTGTTTGAATTGTAATTATTGACGAGCTATAACTACCCATTTCGGTTGGGCTTTCTGTCAACCATTGATTCGCATAAACACCTGAATCACCTTGATACCTATAGTATTCAGTTTTATTTAACGAATTGGTCATATTAGCTGTTAACTCAATTCGTAAATCTTTAATTGGTTCAACACTAGCTCGAATGCTCAAATTCTCACTAAATGTTCTCGAAAACTGAGTATTAATTGAGTCATTCTTTTTTAGCCAATCATTCATCATCGCCCAATGAGCATAGTGATTAGTATCACTATTACCCCAATCGTCTTGCTGTCCGAAAAGAAAACCGTAACCGGGTGCTCCAAAATCATCCATCCCTAACACACTAGTTTCACCATTATAACCTGGCAATAAGGTTCCTCTATTTCGGGAATAGGTACCATTCACATTTCTGATACTCATAAGAGTTCGCGCTGCATAGTCGAGGGGTGTTTTCTGATTCTTTTTATTTTTATCTTTTTTCTTTTTTTCTTTATCTTCCTCTTTTTTTCCTTTAGCGCTTTTACTAGATCGTGAATTCGTTCTGCTAGATTTTCGGAATTTGTTATTCACCTTTTTTAAATATCCCACCTTATTATATAAAGTAACCACATTAAATGTAGCATTTAGATTATATGTTTGAGAATTCTGAATTGTATTCCCAAATCCTTTAGCCGCGAATGCTTCTCTTGTCCATATGTAGCTAGTTGAATACCTTGCTGTCGAGTTAATCCAATTTGTTAAAGGAAATTTACTGAACGGAATAGTGTAATTAATATTGGTGTTATGTCTATAATCTAAATTCTCACCGCCACTAAAAACACTAGTCATAACAGAATCTTTAAAATTCTCGTAATCTTGCTGCACAATCGCATTATCAGAATTTCTATTAATCTCCCTTATGTTCTGGGCATCTTCTTCTATGAGAGAATTAGCCCCTGCAGTAAAATCAAGCTTTAGTGCTTTCGATAAATCATACTTAAAACTATAACTCCGAGACCAGTTAAAATTCTTGTTATAAAAAGGATCTATATCTGCCCTTATCCCGGGGTTGACGTTTCTAATTACCCGCTCGTTATACATCCGATTAACGTCTGTTCTAAACCCTATTTGTTTTGGTCCTGGGTAAAAATTAAAATCTTTTATTATCCGTAAATATTTAGATTTCCTTAAAAACTTGACCTTATTAAACGGCTTAATATTTTTAGGACTCGCGTTGAAATTATAGTTTAACCCGCCGCGATAATTTTTTATCAAATCCTGCTCTAATTCAAAATTATGATGATTTTCTTCAGTATAAGCATAGGTTCCAGTCCAGTTTGAGATGTCATAGAATCTAGTTTTTCGATCACTACCTTTCGCCTTTTCTTTTCTTATATTGGTGAAATTTAGACTTTTTCTTGTTGTAATATCCCTGGTGATTTTCCTCAATTCTTGTTTAGCAAACAGGGCGTCAGCTTTTGGCAAACCAGATGTCACTGCATTTTCGTATAATGAAGTCGGAACATCTTCAGCCAATGGAGAAAATTCAGGTGTACTCTCAATAACTGAAAAGCCAACGTACATTGGTAATCTAATTCCTATTTTTTCTGGAATAAATTTTCCAAGCTGGATTGTAGATGATACATCAAGCGTTTTCAACGTTTCTTTTTGTCGTTCGTTAACTTTTTGCTCAACAGTACCAAATCCTTTAGTTCTAATACTACCCGAAGCGGATATGTTTGCCAAGTCTGCAAAGTTAGCAGATACCCTGCCGATTGCTGCCCAACCACCATTATCGTCAAATTCTGTTAATCGTAACTCATTTACCCATATCGTTGCGCATTTTGGTAAGCCATCGTCAGGATCTGGGTTTGATTGTCTGTTTGGGTTTCTAACACCAATCATAATTGTGGTAACTTCAGCTAGGTTAGGATTTCCGGAAATATATATTTGCGCACCACTGCTTAATGTTGAGTCATAAACTATTTGTGCATTAGCATGTTTCCCATCGAGAATTGCCTGATTCCGTATAAGCTTGATGCCCCATAAATCTTCAAAATTAATATCTACATTATTTGAAGGTGGCCAAACTTTTTCTTGATCACTTTGAGAAGTTCCCAAATACCTAGCTGGCTCAGTAACGGCTAACGGAATTTCATATTCGTAATAGTTTTGGTCAAAATCTGTACCTAAACGGACAAATAGTTTCAAATCTCCATCTTCTAATGTGCCATCCTGCAAAAGTTCTGCGTGAGAAAACATACGCAAACGCTTATAACGCCTTAGGTCCATCTCGATATTCTTATAAGCAGAATAGGCACTGCCGTCTTCAAGGTTACATACCTCAAGAGTCATCGATTGTTCGTTAGCTCTAGTCTGCTGTTGGGCACCATAAGTAAGCTCCCTTAAAATCCCAGGCGGTAAAATATAATTAACAGGTGTTTTTTCAGAATTTTCTTCAATATTCAAGGCGCCAATATTAAAATCTTGAGCAGATTCTTCATTTAGTTCTTCACCACCTGAATAAATTGTTTCGGTATACTTTCTCCATTGTCCTCGAGTTAATTGGAGCTGAGCAAACCGAAGATAAACTGGTTTATCGAATCCAGTCATATACATACGTATAAAACGCATAGAACGAAAGTCTGAAATACCACCAACGGCTTTCTCAAATTCGGCCATTGGTATTTTGAATTGATACCATTTAACTGATCTCTCCCCATCAGAAGTTGTTGCCTTAGCTTCTAAAATATTATT
>CAJQPE010000007.1 GCA_905480125.1 uncultured Flavobacteriales bacterium
AACATATCTACCTATTTCAAGCTTCTCACCGCCTAAAGTAACTAATTTAATGTGTGCATATCTATCCCAAGGATCGCATCCTCCAGCAGGACAAGTCAAAGCAATTTCCATCGTAATCTGATTATACAATGAAACATCTGATGGAAAGGTAAAATCCTGGTTAATGGTTGCAGCACCTGTATGAGTCTCTGTTGAAAAAGTATTTATCGTTAGATCTTGCGAATAAGCATAGGCAGAGAGACCAATTGCTAAACATAGTGTAATTATTTTCTTCATATCATTAGTTTATTATTTCGCCCACCAGAGCTTAGTTTTTGAATCATTTATACCTTCACCAACGGCAGTTACATTAGCTCTATTTAGGTTGATTTCGGATTGAGGGTATGCTAAGCGCTGCGGAAAATCATTTTCATTTACTTCGGAGTCATCGTACTGAAATAAAACTGGAAAACCTGTGCGCCTGTATTCTGCATAACTCTCATATGGGTCTTGATACAATAGAGCCAGCCATTTTTGATTTATTATTTGCTCCGTAGTTCCATCAAATACTCCTATCCCCGCCAAATAATTGGCGGTAGAGTCACTTTCAACGCCATAATACTCCATTGAACTGACTATACCTTCTTCATAGTACTGTTCAGCAGAGAAAGGGGCACCCCAGCCCTTCAAAGCCACTTCTGCTTGCAAGAAGCATAACTCAGAAAAGCTAAAAATTATTCCTTCTTTATCAATGTCAAGAAATCTGGTACCGACGGTAGAAGTAGAAATATCGCTAAAATTTTCATTTTCGATTTCGTCGAATGTCAAAAGATTAGGTACACCTTCATAAACATCTGTACCTAGTATTTGTGAAATAGCAGCTTTTTCAGTAAGTACAATTAATCGTGGATCATTTGTCGATTTCAACTTATTTACCAAGAAATAGCTAGGTCGTCTCTCCCCTTGGTTTAAATCGTATAAGCTAAAAAATGGGCTTCTTGCTTCTGATGAAAATGGGAAATATGCCGCATCAGAATTACTAGTAATAAAATCATTCTCAACCATAAGTTCTTCAACTACCTCTCTTGCATGTGTTGGATTTGCCGTTGATATACGCATCGCTAATCTTAATCGTAAACTATTTGCTAATCTTCTCCATGAATTAATATCTCCATTGTATATAGGGTCTGAAGCATCATATGTTTGATAATCATTATTTAAAGAACCTGAGGCCTCCTTTAATTCTGACAACATATCCTCATAAATTTCCGATTGTGTATCGTATATTGGGGTCAGGTTTTTATCTGTTTTGCTATTTCCTTTACCCGCTTCACTATACGGCACATCTCCCCATAAATCAGTTATTCTATGAAATACATATACTTTCCATATTCGAGCAACTGCTAACTTATTTACTAATGTTTGGTCATCCTCAGTTAAGCGAATAATCTCATTTAAATTAGCTACAACATCTGTGTACCAAACCGTCCATGTTTGTTCTGCCCATTCGTTTCCATAACTATATTCGGCACCCTGTTGTTGAATACCCGCCAAATCAGCTAGTTGCTGTGTCCAAACCATTAAGGACCAAATTTCAGTATTTACTCCAACTAAATAATCATCAAATGTTCTAATCACACATCGCGTAAATAAGTAATCGGAGTCCACTTCTGTTGGTGCGTTAGGGTTAATGTTCAATTCATCAAACCCTTTTGTACAACCAAATGGCAGAAACATAGCTAACGAAAGTGCGAAGTATAGTGTCTTGAACTTTTTCATTAAAATGTTGCGTTAATATTAAATCCTATACTTCTTGCGATAGGGTATGCACCGTACTCTACCCCTTGCCCATTACCATTATTGTATGCCGCTTCTGGATCTATGTTTGGTGTTCCACTATAGATTAACCACAAATTTCTACCTACTATTGAAACAGAAGCTGATACAAGTTTTACCTTTTTAACTATTTTTTTTGGAATTTGGTAGCCTAGAGATACTTCTCTTAACTTCACATAACTTGCATCGTATACATGAGGTTCATGGATCTCGTTTCCCCAATTTGAAAACTGACCCCAATAATTTTCGGGATTCACATATGTTTCGTTTGTTTTACCCTCAACACTAACCCCATTGCTTTCTGAACCATCTTCATAAACTCCATCAGCTAAATATCCGCCTGTTGCAATCCAATCCGACTCATCGATACCTGCAGCTATTCTTGCGTCTTCTGAAGCATACCATTCTTCTCTGCCTGATAATGTCTCTATAACTGTTCCTGAATAACCATGTGCGTACATATTAGATGCCGAATAAATATCTCCACCAATTTTCATGTCAATTAAGAAACTTAACGACACACTTTTGTATTGAAGTTCATTCGAAATTCCAAGCAAAAATTTAGGATTGATATTTCCTAATACCATTGTTGTATCGCTTCGGGTATACATTCCATGTTCATCTACTAATTTATTTCCTGAATCGTCTCGTCTTATCCCATAGCCAACAATATCACCATAAGCGTTCCCAGGTCTTGCTTCTATAGTAGCTCCCCACTGTTCTCCTAGAACTAAATTATCAACTCAGTCAGCTAATTCAATTACTTTGTTTTTATTTTTTGCAAAATTGAAATTCACTTCCCATATTAAATTTTTCTTCTCAACAGGAATAAGATTTAACATAAGCTCTATACCATTATTTTGAATTTCCCCAGCATTAATAACTGAGGCTGAAAACCCACTAGCCGCAGAAACAGGAAACCCTGGAATTATTTGATTTGTACTTTTTGACATATAGTAGGTAAAGTCGATATTAACTTTACTAGCAAATAAACGAAAATCTGCTCCTACCTCTAAAGAGCTGGTCTGTTCTGGCTTTAAATCTGTTAGTGCCAAGGGCTGAGCTGTGTAAAAAAGCGGTTGGGAATTAAATGTTCCGCTCTGAACGTAGGTTGCCTGCGTTAAATATGGATTACCATCGCTACCTACTTTTGCATAAGAACCTCTTAATTTAGCAAACTGAAGCAATTTGCTATTCATCCCTAATGCATCTGTAACCACAAATCCAAGACTGGCTGAAGGATAAAAATAGCTGTTGTTTTCCTCTGGCAACGTCGATGACCAATCATTTCTACCTGTAAAATCTAAAAACAAATAGCTATTGTAGGAAAATTGCATTGAGCCATATAAAGAATTGATTCGTTTTTCATATAATCCATAATTACCAGCATTTAGAGTCAGGTCATTAACATCATCATAATAGAAAATATTATAAAAACCAGGAATAGATAGCTTTTGATTTCTAATGTTTATAGATTCGGTGCGCTGATACATTCGGTTTCCTCCGAAATTACCTGACATTCCAATCTTCTTACCCAATTTCCTGTCAGCGATAAAAAGAAAATCAGTATTTCTTTCTGTGAAATTAAGCCAGGATTCTTGGTGGTCTCCATAAAAATTGGCTTTTGACCCTGTTCCTGTGGAGTTCTGTCGTCTTTCATTATAAGTATCTAACCCCGTTCGTAAATTAACACTTAACCAATCTAATATTTTATAATTCACACTGGCAAAACCAACTATTCTATCTCGCCAATCTTTGTTCTGGTTTTCGTTCATCATCCAATAAGGATTTGACTGCCATGACCAAGGAGAATACCACACCTTTTCATCTCCATTTTCATCTTTATAATTTCTCAATGATTCATCACTTATGTTTCTAGGAAGAAAATTATAGTGGCGACCGGCACCCCGACTATCAGATTGGTTTAATCTATTTAATGCGTCTTGACGTATGTAATTCACTTTAGCGTCTGCACTTAATTTATCCGATAAATTTGCTGAACTTCTGAAATTAATCGTATTGCGTTCGAATTTAGTATTAGGAACCATCCCTCTATTCTTAAGGTTCGTATATGACAATCGAAACGTTGCTAGATCATTTCCTCCATCCAGAGAAAGTGAATTGGTTAAGGTATTTCCAACCCTAAAAAAGTTCTTGTAATTATTTGGTTGAGCAGAGTAGGTCCTAGTTTCTCCATCCCAATCAATATAGGCCTGATCTTCCATTTTTGGGCCCCAACTTTTTGCTAAATGAGAAGTATTAAAATACGGCAAACTATCTCCGTTAGCAAAAGCTTGATATTCAAAAACTCCATTGGTTCCTGCTCCGTATTCATTTTGAAACTTCTTTTGAATATCTGCAAATTCAAATGTAGCTGTTGAATTATACGACACGCCAATACCGTTTCTTGAAGTTCCCTTTTTTGTATTTATCAATACCACTCCAAATGCGGCTCTAGATCCATAAATGGCTGCGGCGTTAGGTCCTTTCAAAATAGTTACTGATTCAATATCGTCAGGATTAATATCCGAAATAGGACTACCATAATCAATACCTCCCCACATACCTGCACCACCGCGACTTTCATTATCCATTGGTACTCCATCAATAACAAAAAGAGGCTGATTTGACTTACTTATTGATTTATTTCCTCTGATCACTATTCTACTAGATGTTCCTGGTCCTCCCGAAGTCTTTGAGACCTGAACTCCGGCGACCTTACCTGAAATAGTATTGACAACATTTGCATCTCTGGCTTTCGTCATTTTACTAACATCAACTTCTGCCACAGCATAGCCTAAGGCCTTTTTCTCTTTCGATATACCAAGCGCGGTAACCACAAATTCACTTAGCTGTTCAGTGTTTTCTACCATCGATACATCTACCACAGTTCTCCCCGCTATCGCTACTTCCACAGTAATAAATCCAACAAAACTAATTTGTAGCGTGTCAGCTTGCTCAGTTAATGTTAATGAGTAATCCCCATTAATATCTGTTGACGTGCCTTTTGAAGTGCCTTTAATCAAAACAGTTGCCCCAGGTATTGAAGAATTATCTGAAGACATTGAAATTTTACCCTTAACAGCAGACTGAGATACAGCAATTAAGCTGCACAAAAAACTAACACATAACATGTAAATCTTACTCCTCATTGATAACAAATATACTCCACAAACACTTACTATATTTAGTAAGCAATACTAAATATATTTAACATATTTGTCTTTAAATTAGCAAATAATTACATTTAATAATAGATTTTATCGATTTAATACAATATGAACTATACCAAATCATTTAGATTATTAACCACCCTATTTTTTATGTGGGGATTAATTACAGTATTAGTCGATTCGCTTATACCTAGGCTAAAAGAAATATTCTCAATTGGGAACTTTGAAGCAGGATTGGTTCAGTTTGCTTTTTTTATTGCATATGGTTTTGTTTCAATACCTGCAGGTTTATTATTAAAAAAAATAGGCTACAAAAAAGGAATCATTTTAGGCTTATTAACTATGGGAATAGGATGTTTAATGTTTTACCCTGCTGCTTCATTTAGAGTATTTCCACTTTTTCTTTTAGGGTATTTTATACTAGCAAGTGGAATGACTGTACTGCAAGTTGCTGCAAATCCTTATGTTACAATGTTAGGAGATCCAGATGGTGCTTCAAGTAGATTAAATTTGTCTCAGGCATTTAATTCATTAGGAACTGCTATTGCTCCAGTAATTGGAGCAATATTTATTTTAAGCGACAATATATTGTCAACTGATGAAATTGGTGTTCTACCTGAAAATGAAAAAATAGCCTATTATTTGCAAGAGGCCTCTGCGGTGCAAGGACCATTTATCATATTGGCTGCGATGCTTATTGGATTAGCCATTTTTGTATTTTTCACTAAACTTCCCAAGGTACTTAATGAAAATTCTGTGGGAACATATGCAGAAGTTATTAAAAACAAACTTCTTTCTAGAGGAGCACTAGGAATATTCGTTTATGTAGGAGTTGAAGTTGCCATAGGAAGCTATCTAACGCTATATTTTATGGACATGGGTCTTGTCGACCAAATCAAATCAAGTGAAATAATGGGTTCTATTTTCTCTTTAGTTCACTCTTCTGATATCACAGAAGTTGATGGAAAAGCAGTAGTAGGAGCTTTTGTAGTTTTTTATTGGTCCGGAGCGATGGTAGGAAGAAGTATTGGAACATACTTGACGAAGATATATAACCCAGGAAGCATCCTTTCTCTGTTTTCGCTTGGGGCCGTTTTAATGGTTTTACTATCGATGAATACATCAGGCTTTCTGGCAATGTGGAGTATAATAGCTGTAGGGTTATTCAATTCTATAATGTTTCCAACCATATTTGCAATAGCAATTAGAGATTTAGGGGATTTAAAGCCTTTAGGTTCTGGAGTGCTTTGTACAGCTATTTGTGGCGGAGCATTTATATCTCCATTTTATGGATATCTAGCTGATACCATAGGGTTTAAACTTGCTTTTATTTTACCAATAGTATGTTATGGGTACATTTATTACTACGGTAAATTATCCAAAAAAATAATTAATAACGAGGGATGAATGTAGCGATTGGAATTGACATTGGAGGAACTAATACGGTTATTGGTTTAATAACCAAAAATGGGAACTGTATTCATGAAGAAGCGATTAAAACGAAAAACTTTAAATCTGCGGAACAACTAGTAACAACTCTGTGCGACAAAATAAAACTTGCGGCAGCACATCTGAAAGAAAAAATAGAAGTAGTTGGAATCGGAATTGGTGCCCCTAATGGCAATTATTATAACGGCACAATTGAATTTGCTCCAAACCTACCATGGAATGGAGTCACAAATTTATCTAAGCTTTTTAGCAAACATTTCTCAATCCCAATTGCCGTAACAAATGACGCCAATGCTGCTGCAATGGGAGAAATGCTATTTGGAGGTGCGAAAGAGGTAGATAATTTTGTGGTAATAACATTAGGTACTGGCGTTGGTAGTGGTTTTGTGATTAATAGAGATATTGTATACGGCCATGATGGGTTTGCAGGCGAAATAGGTCATGTTATTATTGACCCCGAAGGCAGAGATTGTGGCTGTGGAAGAAAAGGGTGCCTTGAAACTTATGCCTCAGTTACGGGGATTGTTAGAACTACACATATTTTTCTAGGAAAATCTGCTAGAAAAAGTAAATTGCGAGATTATTCATCCAACCAATTGTCGGGCAGAATAATTACAGAAGCAGCTAGAAATGGTGATGAATTAGCACTTGAAATATTCGATTACACAGCTCAAAAACTTGGATTCTGCCTTGCGAATATGGTGGCGATAAGCAGTCCAGAACAGATTATATTTTTTGGCGGACTTGCAAAAGCAGGAGATTTATTACTAAAGCCAACCAAAGTTTACATGGAAAAAAACCTACTCAATATTTTTCAAAATAAAATCATATTAAAAGCATCTGAACTCAACCATAACGCATCGGTTATAGGAGCTGGTGCATTAATATGGAAAGAAATTGAACTAAAATCTCACACAACATCTTATGTTCCGATTAGCCTTAATTAGCACTTTTTGGATAGTGTTGTTTATCAACGCTTATTGCCAAAATTTAACCCAACATGTCAACCCTTTTATTGGAACAGGAGGTCATGGACACACCTACCCAGGAGCTAGCGCTCCATTTGGAATGATGCAATTAAGCCCAGACACGAGATTAACTGGGTGGGATGGTTGCTCAGGATATCATGATTCAGATTCTATTATCTATGGGTTTAGTCATACCCACCTGAGCGGCACTGGTGTATCTGACTATGGCGACATTTTACTTATGCCTTTCAAAATGAGTGAGACCGACCAAGGGCACATCTCCAAATTTTATAAATCTACCGAAGTAGCTCAACCAGGATACTACGCAGTAACACTAGGCGATGATAATATTAAAGTCGAGTTAACTACAAGTAAACGGGCAGGGATGCACAAGTACATTTTTGAAAGCGAAAATGACAATCTTGTTTACCTCGATTTAGACCATCGAGACAAAGTACTTCAGTCTAATCTTACTATCGAGGACGAATATACTGTATCTGGATTCCGAATATCAGACGCTTGGGCAAAAGAGCAACACGTATATTTTGTAGCTCAATTCTCTCAAAAAATAAAAGACCTGGGCGGCGCAAAAAACCACACAAACACATTTGAATTCAACTCTAAAGAAGTCTTAGTAAAAATTGGAATCTCGGCGGTAAGTGTTGAAGGAGCAAGAAAAAATCTCGAAGCAGAAATTCCCCATTGGGACTTTAACAAAGTAAAAACAGAGACGCAGCAAGCATGGGAATTGGAATTATCAAAAATTAGAATAGAAGCCACAAATGAGCAGAAAGAAATATTCTATACCGCTCTCTATCACTCTTTACTCAATCCGAATCTTTTTTCTGATATTGATGGAAAATATCGTGGCACTGACTTGCAAATTCACCAAAGCGATAAAAATATTTACACTGTCTTCTCTTTGTGGGATACCTACCGAGCCACACACCCATTATTTACAATTATCGAGCAAGAAAAAACTAACGAATTCATAAATACTTTCCTATTACAATATGAAAATGGTGGACAGCTGCCAATGTGGGAATTATCTGCTAACTATACTGGATGTATGATTGGATACCACTCAATTCCAGTTATTGCAGATGCATATATGAAAAATATTCGTGAATACGATACAGATAAAATCTTCTCTGCCTGTTTGGCCGCCTCTACAAATAATAAACTTGGTCTTGACGCTTACCAAAAACATGGATATATAGCAGCTACAGAAGAGCATGAATCAGTTTCTAAGGCTTTAGAATATGCTTATGATGACTGGTGTATTTCTCAAATCGCTAAGGACAAAAACGAGAAAGAAGTGCATACTGTATATTCTAAGCGAGCCCAATATTATAAAAATCATTTTGACCCAAATACAGGATTTATGAGAGCAAAACGAAATGAAACCTTTATGGAACCTTTTAACCCCACTGAAGTTAATTTCAATTTTACGGAAGCTAACTCCTGGCAGTACAGCTTTTATGTGCCACAAGATTTAACTGGGCTTATAAAACTCATGGGAGGAAAAAAGTCTTTTGAAAACAAACTCGATGAACTTTTTTCCACTTCGGATGCGACTACAGGAAGAACACAAGTTGATATCACAGGACTTGTGGGCCAATATGCTCATGGAAATGAACCAAGTCATCACATGGCCTATTTATATTCATATGTGCACAAACCTTGGAAAACGCAGAAGATGGTCAGGCAGCTTCTATCAGAAATGTACACTAACAAACCAGATGGTTTAATTGGCAATGAAGATTGCGGTCAGATGTCTTCTTGGTATGTGTTAAGCTCGTTGGGATTTTACCCCGTCACCCCTGGAGACACTATATACATAATTGGATCACCAAATATTAATTCAGCAACTATTAACCTAGAAAATGGAAATACATTCGCTATTGCTGTGAAAAATCAAAGCGATAAAAACCTCTATATTCAATCACTTGAATTAAATGGAAAGCCTTATAATAAAAGCTACCTGTCTCATTTTGAGATAATTAAAGGAGGAGTGCTTACATTCAACATGGGCGGCTCCCCAAATTATCAACTGGGCTTAAATGATAATTCTTCCCCTAGCTCAAAAATCACAAAGAACCTAATAACACCTGTTCCATTTATCACTGCAAAGAGCCAAACATTTACTGACTCACTGTTTATCGAATTTAGTTCTGCCGACCCAACTGCAACAATTTACTATGCACTAGACAAACCCCTATCAATTAAAAATCAACAGGTTTATAAAAATGGTTTTTACATCAATGAAACGAGCTCCATAACAGCAAGATCTAAAGCTGAAAATTGTTCAGAAAGTTTTACTACTTCAGCAAATTTTGTAAAGATATCAGGTAAAAAAACAATACAAATTAACAGCAAATGTTCCCCTCAATATACCGCAGGAGGTAACAACAGCCTAATCGATAATATTCGTGGAGGAAATGATTTTCGCACTGGTGGTTGGCAAGGCTATCAGGGAAATGATTTTGAAGGAATTGTTGATCTAGGAGAAGTCCAAGAGGTAAAATCAATTAGCTCTGGATACATTCAGGATCTCCGTTCTTGGATAATTCTACCCACCGAAATTATTTATTCTATTTCTCTTGATGGGCTTATTTATGAGGAAGTAGCCCGAATCAAACAAACATATCCTAGTAACAATTATGAAATAAAATCAGCAGATTACAGGCGTGCGGTAAATACAAGTGCACGCTATATCAAGGTAAAGGCAAAATATTTCGGAAAACTACCTCAATGGCACCTTGGAGCTGGCGGTGAATCATACATCTTTATTGATGAAATTATTATAGAATAAGCGAAATGGTTCGGATGCACTAAGTAAAAGAAATTATTGAATACAAAAAAGCCGCAACTAGTGCGGCTTTTATTGTTTTAAGTACCTTAGTACTTGGCGGTCTGGACGGGACCGAAACTTTTTAATCAAACTCCTTGCTATCAAGCGTTCTACAATTACATCGTATTTAATGCTCACGTATAACACACTCGTGCGACCTGTTTTCAACTTTAAGACAATGAACTAAATTCTTCGTTTTGCTAGTGTAAATATATAGTATAAAAATGAAATGTATCTGAAAATAATCAAATCAGAATTGACCCCACCCCATTGAGAAAAACGACTTTCTTTTTGCCATGGGGTGGGGTCTATTATTTGGTATAACCACATTCCTCCACGCATCCTTGTTGGCAGTGAAATTTGATCATTCAATTAGAGTTACTAATCAAAACTGGAATTTGATAATCAACAGCATAAGGAAGGGTCAAATTGATCAGCCACTTCTCTCCTATTTCAAAACTTTCAAGTCCCTAGCATCATAATGCCTTGAAAAAGTAGAACTTTTACATCTTGGTAAATCTAAAGGACAGTACCTAGTACCAAACTGCTAGATTATGCTTTTTCTTCTTTAAACCCTGA
>CAJQPE010000008.1 GCA_905480125.1 uncultured Flavobacteriales bacterium
CTATAATTTGATTGTTTAATCCAATGGAAGTGGGTTGAAATTTTATTTGAAAAAAAGCTCATTTTTGAAAAAATCTGATTTTTTGAGGGACGTTTTAAGCTAAAATTCTTTAAAAAAAAGAAAAAAGAAAAAATATTTTCAAAATTATAAAAATACTATTAAATAACTTTTCATTTATTCATTTTAATTTTAATTTTTTTAGCATTTTAATCATCTATTTCTCTCAGATTGATGAAATTAAAAAATTAAATAAATTTAATAAAGAATTTCAAATTTCGTTGCTGTGATATTTGGCCACATTTTGGCATTTTTTTTCAATTTTATTTGGGTTTTGATCCATATTTAAATTTTTTATTTTTTGAGAATTTTTGAGTGTTATTAGCTCATTAACACACCAAGATTGGTTCCCCCATTATTTATTTAAAGTACTTGAAATGTTTTTTCGTAGGAGAATTCAGTATTTCTTCCATAGAATCCAGTTATTGCGTTTAGCGTTTGCATGTGCACCTTATTGTTTTGTAAACGGTCGAATCGTTTGCTAGCAAAATGGGTGTAATCACCTTTTGTTATAAGTTTCGATTCTGCCATTTCGATGCCCGCCTCTCTAGCAATTTCGTTGTAGGTGAATTCAATAAAATTTTTCTCCATCCCCCAGATGTCGGATTTGTCGTGGGCTAGTTTCACGATATAAAAATCAACAGGTTCGTTATGGATAATGTCTCCCGCTAGTAGTTCATTCTTTTCATTTATGGCAACTAATATTTTAGCTTGGGCACCACCAACAGAAGAACCTATTAAAAGCATGTTTAGTAATGCTTTAGGATTATCTAAGTGGTCTTTTTGTCCATATTTCCGTTTAATTATTTTGTCTGAAATAGCTGAAAGCTCACCAAGGTCGATTGTATGTGAAAGCATGGGGAGCTCTTTGCCGACATTGTATTCCAGGGCACCAACACCTCTTTGTCCAACGTACAATAGTCGCTCTACTGGGTTTAGCTCAGCTGGATTGATGTTGTTGTATTCCATCCATTCTTTAAAAACAGTATTTCCAAAGGAGTCTGGAAGTGAATCGTTAAAACAAGGGGGGAGCCCGTTAAAGAAATCGTTAAAGTTTTTACCTTCTATTATTCTCTGTTTATTCTCATGTATAATAGGAGCGAAGTTGAAGGGCGCATCAGCATACGTTTCATCAATTTCGAAAATTGCAGAACGATTGGGTTCGTCCCAATAGAGGTATCCAACCGATTTGTCCCATATTTTAACTTGAGCTACACTCATTTAATACTTTTTGTAAATAGATCTTTGGGTGAAATAGTAGTGCTTTCTAGAATCTCTAATAGCTTTTCGGTTTTATTAAAAACTTTCAATAATTTGATAAAAACGAGTAACGAGGTGCCTTTACCAGACTCTATTTCACCAATGAGCCTTCTGCTTACGCCAATTTGGTTAGCCAACTCTAGTTGACTGTATTTTTGGTTTTTCCTGAGTTGTTTTAGGTGTTCACCTAATTCATTCATTATTTCACCATCTAATTTTTCTAAAATAGCCATATTGTGCAACCTTATTGTTACAAATATACGAAAAAACACAATAAATGTTACTATATAGTTACATATGCTGAATGGGGTAGAATGCCTTTTTTTGGATAAAGACAATAGGCGTGGCATAAAACAACGACATTTATTGAAACAATGTCGGAACAAAAAGACGACAAGAGTGAAAGTAGGTGAAAGGCTTTGAAAGCAAAAAGCCCGCAGTTGTTTAAAACTGTGGGCTTTTGAAATCGACTGAAAGTCGAAAAGTGACTCGGCAGGGGTTCGAACCCTGGACCCTCTCCTTAAAAGGGAGATGCTCTACCAGCTGAGCTACCGAATCGGTTTTTAATCGGGTTGCAAATTTAACGTCAATTTCTTTTTATGCAAACATTAATTACAAAACTTATCTAAGTTTTTATGAAGTCTAAATAAAAACAATAGTAACTAACTTATTTTTTATTTCTTTCTTCCACCGTTCCTGGTTCTCTTTTCATAAAATAGACGGTAACATCCTTACTGGTTTCTAGTTGATTATACTCTTTGAAACCATAACGCAAATACATTACTCTATTTTTTTTAACAGTTGTTTCGGCAACAATTGGGAGATTAATTTTATCTGCCCGTGCATAAACTTCGTCACGAATCTCTTGCATGTCTAAAAAACCTTTTTTATCAGGATCTACAGCAAGAACCCAAAAGTACAGGTATTCTCCAGCAGGCCGAAGTTTTTTAACCATACCTTCACGTTTAAGGATTTCCAAACCTCTAAAGATTCCAATAACACGAATAGCCATTTTAATTTGTAAATACCAGGTATAAAGTGTTTCCTTTCTGTCTGTGTTTTTATAAACCATGCACATTCCATCGCCTAGAGATGTTATGAACACACTTTTTAAAGGTTCTATTGTATCAAAAAGAAATTCGCTAAGCCATTTTAAACGTTTTTTAAATTGCTCGTCTGTACCAGGTTTTATCATAGATAAAAACCTAGGATTGTCTTTATAAGCTTTGAATATTATTTCAATTACTCTTTTCCTATCAGATTTGGTCGCTACACGCATAGTCTTAAAATTAGACTGTAAATGTAACAACTTGAAGATTCCCGTTTCAATTTTTATAAATTAGCTTCCGTGAAAAACTTCAAGACACCTTATTACGTAGTAATTTTTGTTTCAAAAAGAAGCTATGGAGATAATGGTTATTTGTTAATGGCCGAAAAAATGAAAGAGCTAGCAAAAGTTCAGAAAGGTTATCTTGGATTTGAATCTGCGTCTGGCGAGACAAATATTTCGATTTCTTATTGGAGAACATTGGAAGATATTTCGAGTTGGAAAAAAAATGAAGAGCATGCTCTAGCACAAGAAAAAGGAGTGACTGAATGGTACGATTAGTACTCAATAAAAGTTTGTAAAGTAGAACGAGAATATAGTCATTGATGCGTATATTTTTATTAGGATTTATGGGTAGTGGGAAGTCAACAATTGGCAAGAAGTTGGCCAGTAAAATGAATCTTAAATTCGTTGATTTGGATGGATTTATTGAGGCAGAAATAGACTGCTCAGTTGAAGATGCTTTTGCCTTGCAGGGTGAAAAATATTTTAGAGAACAAGAAGAAAAAGCTCTAATCAAGATGTCTAAACAAGATGATTTTGTAGTAGCATTAGGTGGTGGCACGCCTTGCTGTGCTAGTAATTTTAGTGTAATAAAGTCTACCGGAATTTCGGTTTACCTGCAAATGGAGAAAGTTGACTTGTATAATAGATTAGCTGCTAATAGGGGTAATCGACCATTGCTGTATTCACTGAACGAAAATGAATTGGAAGCCTATATTAGTTCCACACTCGATGTTCGTGAAGAATATTACAACCAAGCTGACATTGTAATTTCAGCAAAAGATTTTAACGCTGAAATGTATGGAATGTTAATTGAAAAAATTTCAACTTACGACAAATAAACTACTTCTTTTCCTTTTTCTAAATCTACCGAGATATGTTCTTTTATTGTAGTTGCTAAAGTTAAACCAACATAGTCAGCACGAATTGGGTAAAGACGGTGCCTTCTATTTACCATAACTGCTGTGCAAAGTCTCTTTACAGGATAATCTAATATATGCTTTACCGCGTAAGCTAATGTTTTACCTGAATTTAATACATCGTCAACAATTAGAACTACTTTGCCAGAGAGCTGAGCTTTTTCAAGCTCTTGTTTGTTGATCTCTTTAAGCATTCCTTTCTTGTCTACTTTTAATTCATAGAGTAAAATATCGAGGTCAGATATTTTTTTTAAAATTGATGTTAGCAGTTTCGCTAAAACGTAACCTCTATCAGCTATTCCAACAATAATTAACTCTTTATTATCGAAATGATTTTCGTGAATTTCGTGCGCAATTCTGTTTAGTTTTTGATGAAGTCTTTCTGTAGAAAGTATTAAAGTTTTTTCGCTAACCATTTATCAAAAATACAGACTATCTATTTGTTCACCAAAACTGATGCTCTTCCTGCAGAAAAATATTTATTCGTATAGTAAGTTTCTGATAAACAACTTATAGTAACCCCTTTTTTTGTTGAGGCATGAACAAATTTATTGTCGCCTAAATAAACGCCAACATGTGAGATTTTATCATTGTAAATTTTAAAAAAAATTAAATCACCAACTTCAAGCTGTGATTTTTCAATCATTTCGCATTCGTTGGGTAGGGTCGATGAGGTTCCTTTTAGCGATATGTTAAATACATCTTGGTAGAGTTCTTTTACAAATGAGGAGCAATCAATTCCTTCAAGCGATTTGCCTGCATACAGATAAGGAGCCTCTGTCCATTGGCAAACAAATTCAAACAATTTATAATTATAATTGCTATCCATCTCAAATCCTATTAACTCGAAATATTTGGTTTCATTACTGTCTAAGACAATGTTTTGTGACGTTGCCGTAATAGAAGTCGCCAAAACCACACTAATTCCTAATAGTTTCATATTGTCAATAATAATGTATAAACAGAAGTGTTTTTATACTATACGATTGATTAATAAACATATATATGTTCAACAACAAGAGATTAGGTGGTAACTAATAGTATCTTTTATTTAAACTCTTACCTAGCTTGGCTGGTAGGGGGCAAACTGCTCATGATTTTTGCCGAAATAATTAGAGTAAAAATTATTTATCAATTTTAAATCTTTTTCGATGTCTCCTGATGGAACGATAGTTTTTGAAATTCCTGACACTCTATTTTTATAATCAAGATAGCCAAGTAAAATTGGAATTCCCGCCTCAGAAGCAGTATGATAAAAACCTTTTTTCCAATGTGGGTTATAGCTTCTTGTTCCTTCAGGAGAGATAGCTATTATTAACTCTTCAGCATTATTAAATGAATCAATCATAAATGAGGTGGTACTTGATTTTGATTCTTGGTTTTTTGGATTTCTATCTATCGCCAAGCCTCCAAGAGGCTTAAATATTAGTCCATAAGGGAAAGTCATCCAATCCTTTTTAATAAGAAACCGTGGTTTAATGTTCATGTGATAAAGCGCACCTAGAAAATATACTACATCCCAATTAGAAGTATGAGGCCCGCCCACTAAGATAAATTTCTTATGGTTCTTAGGCTCAAAATTTGGATCAATTTTCCATCCTTTTAGCTTAAATAATAGTATGCTAATTAGCCTAAACACATCGTAAAAGTACGACTAAGATTCGTAATTATTTTTCTTTATTTGGTCATAATTTTAAGTGTTTGAAAAACAATATATTCGCACCAATTATGGATAAAGAATTAGTAAACAAAAGAGAATTTTCAAGTGAGGCGATAAAATCTTTAAATAAAAAGTATCGCAAACTAGCTCCTTTAGAAAGGGTGAAAGAGTTGTACAAAGATTTTGGACAGGATGAGGTGATGCTTACTTCTTCTTTTGCTGCAACCTCAGCTTTTTTGTTGAAATTATTTTCTGATGTAAATAAGACGCAGAGAATATATTTCATCGATACTGGATATCATTTTAAAGAAACTTTGATATATAAAGACTACTTAACTCCTTTATATGATTTGAATGTTAAAAGTGTGACCGCTGACACATGGAAACATGAATTTACTTCAAAGGATCAAACATGGATTAAAGATCCAAACATGTGTTGTTCCATAAATAAGGTAGAACCGCTAGAAGGGCTAAAGAAATTATATTCTGTATGGGTATCAGGTTTGATGGAGTGGCAAACCAATCACCGTTCTTCGCTTGATATTTTTGAGCAGCGCAATGATATTCTAAAATTTTATCCCCTATTAGACATCAGTAGAAAGGAAAGGGATAATTTTATTAAAGATCATCATTTACCATTTCACCCTCTTATTTCTAAGGGGTATTATTCTATTGGTTGTACGCATTGTACTTTGCCTGGAAAGGGTAGGGAAGGTCGCTGGAATAATAATCCTAAAACAGAGTGCGGACTGCATTTGTAAGTTGGTGGTTGTAACTTCTTGTAAAAGTACTTATATTTGATGGGTTAGCATTATTCCTATGGACAACATTAAAGTTCTATTAGTTGACGATCATCAGATAATCAGAGACGGTATTCGTTCTCTTCTTTCTTACGCTGAAGGTATTGAGGTTGTTGGTGAATGTAGCGATGGGTTAGAAGCTATCTCTTGCGCCGTTTCAGATAAGCCAGACGTTATTTTAATGGATATTAATATGCCGAAAATTAACGGCATTGATGCTACAAAAAAAATAATCACAGACAACCCCGATAGTAAGATATTAGTGTTAACAGTCCATGATGAATTAGCTTATATCTCTAAAATGCTTCATGCAGGGTCGCTTGGTTATGTATTAAAAACAACAAACAAAGCAGAGTTAATAACAGCGATTAAATCTGTAAGCAAAGGGGAAAAATATTTTAGTCCGGAAGTAACCGAAACCATGTTGTCCCGGTTTATTGACAGCCACAAGTCAGATTCTGATGCAGAAGAAAAAGAGCTTACAATTAGAGAAATTGAGGTCTTGGTTTTGATTTCTACCGAACTAACAAATGCTGAAATTGGTGATAAGTTATTTATTAGCACAAGAACGGTTGATGCGCACAGGAGAAGTTTATTAAGTAAATTAGGAGCAAGAAATACAGCAGGATTGGTTGCTTACGCAATCAAAAATAAATTTTTAGAGTAACATTGTCTCAATCAGCTATAAAAACAGAAGGTTCAGCTAATAAGGCTGAATTGTTGCAGAATGTTGTATTAAGCATTTTAGCAAATACTAATTGGATAAAAACCGATTTACTTTCTTTGTTAGAGCTCATTCAAGATGAGCTTGGTAAGGTTGTTAAAGCAACCGATTTTTGTATCGGTCTACAAAGTGAAAATAAAGAGCTATTAGATCTATATTTTGTTAGTGGAAAAAAGGAAGAAAAATCGAATCATAAACAACGGCCATTTGGTAAAGGAATGGCTGAGTATGTAATTAAAAAAGGAAAGGGCCTATTCCAAAACCATG
This sequence comes from uncultured Flavobacteriales bacterium, assembly GCA_905480125.1. Taxonomy (GTDB): domain Bacteria; phylum Bacteroidota; class Bacteroidia; order Flavobacteriales_G; family NORP312; genus NORP312. The sequence continues at coordinate 7,019 of CAJQPE010000008.1, forward strand.
ACGAGATAAAAGAGCTTATTGAAATACATGAATTAAAACATGTTAGCATAATTCCAACTAGTTGGATAATGGTGCCACTTAAATCGAAAGGCAGAACTGTTGGTGTATTGGCCCTAAGGTCATTCGATGATTATGCCTATACCGATGAAGACTTTCAATCAGTTAAGTTTGTCGCAACACAAGTTAGTAACGTGATTGAGCGTCAACTTATTCAACAAGAATTGTTGCGCAGTGAAGATTATTATCGTTCAATTACTGAAAACGCTACAGATATTGTTATAATTCTTAATGCAGAAGGCAATATTCAGTATTCTAGCCAATCGATAAACAGTATTTTAGGATACAAGCCGTACAATCTTTTGGGTAAATATTTATCTAAGTTTGTTAAAAATCCAGTTGAGGTAATTGAAATGTTAATTGGAAATATAGATGCACATGGTCCAGATGTCAACTTAAAGGAATTCAAATTCAAACATAAGAATGGCGACTGGATTGATTTAGAGGCAACAACCAATAACTTACTTAATTACAAGAATGTAAATGGAATTGTAATTAATGCCAGAAATATTACAGAGCGAAAGCAAATGGAAGCATCTTTAATTAAAGCATGTGTGGATACTCAAGAACAGGAACGGACTCGTTTTGCCAAAGATCTGCACGACGGTCTAGGACAGGTTTTAACAGCTGCAAAAATTAATTTGAATATAGCAGAAGAGGAATTGAAAATAGGTGGAGGTACAAAAGAACAAAAGATATTTGACACAATTCATCGACTATTAAAGCAGGCTATTGCGGATACAAAAACAATATCGCATAATATTACACCGCATCATCTTAAGGATCTTGGACTTGTTGATACGCTTAAAGATTTAAGTTCAAAAATTAGTGAAGCTACTAGAGCTGAAATAAAATTCGAATCGGACCTAAAAGAATCAGGGTTTAGTGACGAAATTGACATTTCATTGTATCGTATAGTTCAAGAATTCTATAATAACTCCTTAAAGCACGGTGAAGCCAATAAAATTAGGCTTAAACTTTCTGCTGATAAAGATTTTGTTCGAATAAACTATTCGGATAATGGAAAAGGCTTTAATTATAATGCAGTTGGTCAAAAGCTGAATGGAATTGGGTTGAAAAACATCAATACTAGAGTTAAAGCATTATCTGGCGAAATTTCTTTTGATTCAAAAGAAAATTTTGGATTCAGGGCAACATTAGCTATACCTTTAACTTGCAAATTATAAAGCCTTTTTTCATTTTTTTCTGAAAAGCCACTTTTATATAGGTAGAAACACCTAATGTGTATTTTTTTTTTACCTAAATTACAACTGTTATTACCTACTTTTTCTATTCTTAGCGTAACATTAGCTAAACTCGTACTTCAAACAAAACGAAATGAATACTGTAGAATCAAATAGCAAAAACCAAGAAATGATTTATGGTGAGCCATTTTTTTCTGAGTTCTCAATATTTAGACGAAAGCAACCTAAACAACAATGGACTAGCTATGAAATGACCCTATTAATTGCTTCCTGGACGGGCATCCTAATTTTTACGGTTAGTTTATTGTTGTACTTTTTTGAATAAACAATTTGACTCCAAAATTCCTGGTTTATTCAACCTAAACCCGATTGATATGCTCTTCAGTCGGGTTTTTTATTTCAACACAAGCAAGAATCTTTAATTTTGTTTAGATGAGAAAGTTATTCATTTTCTGTTTAATCCCCATTATTTATAGCTGTTCGGGTGAGGAAACTAGAAAGGCACAACAAAACTCTAAAAAACAAAAAAGCGCATTAAAGCGGCCATCAACTGCTGAAAATTCTGTTGTTCACGAAAGTTACAATTATATAACTGAAGAAACGGTTGTTCAGCGTCTAACTAGCTATGGAAAAAAAAATCCGGAAACTATTGTTTTGATATCAACATCGAAGGGTAATATTAAAATTAGATTGTTTAAAGATACCCCGTTGCATCGCGCTAATTTTATTATGATGGTAAAAGAGGGTTATTTTGATGGAACAGTTTTTACAAGAGTAGTAAAGAATTTTATGGCACAAGCAGGAGGTACATATGATGAAACTCACTCTAGGTTGAAAAGAAAAATTGGTAATTATTCAATTCCTGCTGAATTTACTAAAAAACATTATCATAAAAAGGGTGCAATTGGCGCAGCAAGAGGGTATCAAAACAACCCAGAAATGCGATCAGCACCTTATGCATTTTACTTTGTTGAAGGGACAAAATACAGCAATAAAGCATTGGATCATTATGAAGAAGAGAATAATTATAAATACCCCACAAATCACAGAAGTTACTATTGTTCTGAGCAAGGTGCTGCACATATTGATGGAGTGCATACAGTATTTGGTGAAATTATTGAGGGCTATTCAGTTGTTCCTAAATTAACTGCTGTAACTACAGATTCGAGAGATTGGCCTAATACTGATTTGTTTATTATAAGAGCTGAAGTAGTAGAATAGGATTATTTAATGAAAAGGAAATACCTTATCAAAAACTAAAAATATCAGAACTAAGATTAAAGGATTTGTATTGTAATGTTTAAAATTTAAATTATCTCTAACATTGAAACACTAAGGATAACTTTGATTAACAAGGTTTATAGCTAACAAAGAGTAAAGAAAAGATAATTTATTCTAAAAGTTTAATTACATAAATCGAGCAGCTGATTTCTTGTCTTTAAAAGGATTTGGTGTTCGGAATAATAACGCAATTTCGAATCCACCTTTCGTGTTAGTTGCTTTTGAAAGACCAGATATGTTTATATCATAACTTAAGCCAACTCCAAAATTTCCAAATTCTGCATAGGAAGATACAATTAGCGCATCTTTAATTCTGTAATGGGTACCAACTGAAATAGCAGCGCCTTTAACTAGGTTAGTATATTTTGATTCTTCTTTTATTATGTAACGAACATTTGCACCGACAACGATTTCCTTAGATGTTTTTTTAAATTGAGCATACCCTCCAGGTTCAATTTGAAGATTGGTATTTTTTATTCCTTGTCGCAACTTGCCATGCAGTATATACCTTGTATATAGTGTTTCATTTGTTGTAACTGAGTTATAATTTAATTTAGGTGCGTTAACGTGCAATACTGAAAATCCAGCTTCGGCTTGTGTAGCATCATTTGAAGATAACGTGGCATTTTTTGAGCTATATGACCAGTTTAAGCCTGCTGCAAAATCTGCGTGCAAAAAGCGATCGAATTCAATCGTTTCATTCGAGCCCATATTGCTATTATAGCCTCCCACATTACTATCGTATTGATTTCCCCATTGCATTTCAGTTTCATTAATGCTGCGCTGCGACAAACCACCTCTAAGACCCCCTGATAAAGAGTGGTGGTCGTTCATTTTTATATGATAAGCTAGAAATAAGTCAGCCTGGGTAGTTGATAGATTCACATCTCCAGATCGATCAGCAAAGACATTAACGCCTATGCCTAAATGATTTTTAGTTTTCATTTTTTTACTTAGACTCAGGTCATATGAAAAAGCATAAGTCCTATATGCCTTTGCAACACTTCTCCATTGGTCTTTGTAGTTTAGTATGGCGCGCTGGTCTGCTTCTGAACCCCCTGTTAATGCTGGGTTCATTTGCAATGGAGCCTGGCTAAATTGAGAAAAATGCAAGTCTTGACCAATAACTAAATTAACTGTTATAAGACATATGGCGATTACTATGGTATTAAGTTTCATAACTATTAATTTATCTTATTAAAGTAATGTTTCCTTTCTCTGAAACGGTATTGTTGGGATCGGATTGATATTTTACCTCGATATAGTAAACAAATACATCTGTATTCATTAATTTACCTCTGTATGTTCCATCCCATCCATAAGTTAATGAATTTGTCTCGAAAACCTTTTCCCCCCATCTGTCATATATTACAAAATTGAATTCTTCAATATTAGCACCATAGACATAAAGAATATCATTTTCATTATCTCCGTTGGGTGAGAAGATATTAGGCACATAATAATGTGACTCTATATCAACACATTCAATTGTACTTCCTAAAATTTCAATGGTGTCAATAGAAGAACATCCATATGCTCCAGTAGACGTAATTGTATAAATTCCAGCAGACAAACCATCTATATTTGGGGTAGTTTCTCCTGTCGACCATAATATGTCGAAAGGTGAATTACCAATAATTTGTGCGTCAATAGTTGCATCTTTTTCATCAATACAAGAAGTTTCGGTTGTGTCAAATAGAACTGTAGATTGGGCAAGAACGTTGAATGTTGTAGTGTCTGCCCCGCCACAATATCCACTTACGCTGTAAATTAATTGATATGAACCAACGCTACCAAAAACATCTCCATTATTTACATCAGTAACAATAGTTCCACTCCATAAACCCCCGTTTGGGGTTGCTGAAAAAGTGGAAATAGCACTTGGTCCGCACAAAGCAGGCTGATCTTCAATAACAACAGGTGTAATTAATGGTTCGTTTACTGTTGTGTTAGCTGATTCGATACAACCATTTTGATCTACGATTGTAAGAGAATAAATTCCGCTTGTTAAGTTTGACAGGTCGTTTTCAGTTGAAGAATCACTCCAGTTATAACTATAACCTGTTGTGCCACCAGAAATCGTTGAGGTGATTGATCCATCTGAACCATTATTGTTGCACGTAATTCCAGAAGAGCTGAGCGTTATAGAAAGTAGCGAAGGTTGCACTAATATGCCTGATTCTATCTGGCTACATGCATTGTTGTCAGTTACTGTTACGGAATAGTTGCCAACACTTAAATTTCCATTAGTACTAGTTGTAATTCCATTTGACCATAAAAAATTGTAACCACTTGTGCCGCCAGAAATAGAAGCAGATAGATTTCCATCTGAATTTCCAAAACAAGAAATATCTGTTTCAGATATGGAGACAGTTATTAAAGCAGGACCGTTAACGTTAGTAGTAGAAATCGATAGGCATCCTGAGTTATCACTTGCTGTTACAGAATATACTCCAGAGGATAATCCGCTTGCAAGTCCTTGAGTTTGGTTGTCACTCCAAATGTATGTATAGGGACTAGTCCCACCAGTCATCTCCGCTATTGCAGAGCCATTATTATCTCCATAACATGAAAGTGGTGCGGAAGCAATAATCGATAATGAAGGATTACTAGAAGAAATGACACCCGTTGCGGTAGTATTACAATTAGCTGCATCCGTGACAGTAATTTGATAAGAACCTGCATTAATGTTATTTAGTAGCGGGTTCGTTGATCCAGTATCCCATGTATAATTATAAGCTGGAGATCCACCAGAAACTCCGGCAAAAATAAGTCCATTTGACAACCCACATACAGCATCAATTTCTGTAATTGAGATGTTTAAGGGGGCAGGTTCAATAACAACTCCGCCAGAAGTAGACGTGCAGGAATTAGCATCTATTACAGTTAAGAAATACGTGCCTGCAACTAGTCCAGATATACTCTCCGAAGTTGAACCATTAGTCCAGATAAATGAATATCCTGAAGTTCCTTGGCTAGCTGAAATATTTACCTCGCCATCGGATGCACCATTGCAACTTACAGGAATGTTAATAGAAGCAATATTTATAGGAAGAGGCTCTGAGATAAAACTTGTTGCAAATTGAGTACAACCAATATTATCAATAACAGTAACGGTATATGAGCCATTATCTAAAGCAGAAATAGTTGTTGTACTGCTTGCTCCGTTAGACCAGTTGAAAGTATATGGGGTTGTTCCACCACTTGTGTTTACAGATAATTGACCATCATTATCATTATAGCAGGCAAGTGAATAGCTATCCGTAAGGGTTATTGCTGGTACAGGATTGTTAATGAACGAAGATTTAATTGACTCACAACCATTATTGTCTGTTATAGTTACTGCTACGTTGCCCGCACCGATACCAAAAATTTGAGCACTTGTTTGTCCATTGTTCCAGAGGTAAGAAAATGGTGTAGTCCCTCCAGAAGCAATAATAGAGGCATCTCCATTGCTAGCGCCACATGCAGCATTATTTGATGTTAATGTTGTAGCTAAAAGGGTTGGCTCTGTTATTGATATTTGGTCAATAGAGCTACACCCATTAAAGTCTGATACTGTTAGGATGTAGTTTCCTCCGCTTAAGTTAGTTAGATTGCTTACCGTACTGCCATTGCTCCATAAATAATAGAGCGGTGAAGTTCCTCCGGAAACAGTCGGAGTAGCTGTTCCATTTCCTGATCCAAAGCAAGCTAGATCTGATCCTGTTATTGAAAGGCTTAAAGCTGAAGCTACGGTAATATTTATAGTTGATGCTGTTGAACAGTTGTTACCGTCAAAAACCGTTAAACTGAAATTTCCACTGCTAATATTTGTCAGGTTTGCATTAGATGATCCATTACTCCAAAGATAAACATAACCAGTTGTTCCGCCTATAATGTTGGAGGTAAGACTCCCGTCAGATAAACCAAAACAGCTAGGGCTATTAGCCGAAAGTGATGATAAAAGTAGAGCAGGTTCACTAATGTTTACTGTTCCTGCTTGTGCACAACCATTGTTGTCAGTTACTGTAACACTGTATGCATTAGCTGTTAAATTAGTAATGGAGTTTGAGTTGTTTCCATTACTCCATTCATAAAGATAAGGCGTAACTCCTGCAGAAGCAGAGACTGAAGCACTTCCTGAATTATCACCATTACAGTTTAATTCGATGTCGTTCGACACTGTAATAGATGGAATGGGATTGTTAATAAATCCATTATTTAGTGCAGTGCAACCATTATTATCTGAAACCGTAACCCCTATAGAACCGCCGTTTAACCCACTCGCAGTAGAAATGGTAGCGCCATTTGACCAAAGATAGTAATAGAGAGGTGTGCCGCCAGTTTCAGAAACTGATGCGGTACCATTTGTTGAGCCACATGCAGCATCATTTGTTGTGAGAGTTGTTAACAATTCAAGAGGTTCCGTTAAAGATGTATTTATTTCATCAAAACACCCAACATTATCCGTAACGGTAACGGAATATGAGCCAGCGCTTAACCCACTTATTACTTGGGTAGTTTCACCATTACTCCATATATAATTTAAAGCCCCTGTTCCTCCTGTTAAGTTGGCTGAAATAGTACCATCGGAGGAGCCAAAACACGTGACATCTGTTTCAGGGGCAACAAGAGATACAGCGCACGGATCTAGATAATTGATCTGCACGGCTCCTCCAATACTATAACATCCGTCTCCATCATTGTCGGGAGAGTCTGCAACATCACTTGTGTATGGCACAATCCAAACCGGGTCAAGACCACCCAGCGTTCCAGAGCCTCCGGAACTATTAAAATCATTAGTAGTAAGTCCGTAGTCTGAACCCAGGTAGCAAGTGTTGTTGTTCAAGTCAGATAATTCAGCAGCACTGAATGGTAAGCCTGGGTCACAATTAAAAACCGCGTAACCAATTGTTAAAGCCCCATTATCATTGTCAGTCCCTGTTGAATTAAAGTTAATTGTTCCTCCATCGTCAAGGTCATATTCAGAACTAGAAACTGCAGTTAAACCTGTGCCAGTTATTCCAAGTGTTCCAATATTTGCACTACAAATTGGATTCCAGTAGAAGACGGAGCATCCTTGGCCGTAAAAACATCCTAAAGGAACTGTAACTGTTATTATTACGACATAATTCGCATTTGGAGCTAATCCTGACCATTCAGGATTAAAACCACTTCCGAGTCCATTGGCATTTGTAACTGAGGGAGAGATATCTGAGCCAGCACATGCGCCAGCAGATGTTGCCCTTAGAACAGCAGTTTTAGTAGCACAACCACCATCGTCAGCTTGCTGAACAACACCTAAAAATCCGTTACCATCTGCAGTAACGGTGTGGTATGTTATGTAAACTGTATTCGTAATATCAGCTGCTAGAGTATTACAATTTGATGAAGCACCTCCGAAGTAGCCATCTGTTCTGTCATTAAATTCTGTGACTTGTGCAATTGGGCAAGACGGAGCTGAACAATCACCACAAACAGCTGGCAAATAGTTTATCTGATATACGTTTCCAATATCATAACATCCATCAGCGTTGTTGTCCGGCGAATCTGCAATATCACTGGTATATGGCATAATCCAAATAGTGTCATAACCAAATGGGGCTGTTGAAACACCACCAGTATTATTATCTGAAGTGGTATTGCCATAATCGGAACCAAGATAGCAAGGATTTGCATTTAAGTCTAATAATTCAGCGGCAGAAAGAGGTAGCTGGGGGTCACATGAGAAAGCGGCATAACCGAAAGTTAGAACACCACTATTCTCATTAACCCCAGTTGCTGCGAAAGAAACAGTGCCTCCAGAGTTTAGATCATATTCATTTGTGCCAACAAGAGTTACCCCTGTAACATTAATTGTTCCTACAGATGCTGGGCAAAATGGGTCTGTTACTGAGCAGTTATCTGTAATTGTACAGCCGTTATTGTCTGTTATAATAACTGTATATAAATTTGAATTTAATCCAGATATATTAGAGGAAGTTTGGCCGGTCGCTGGCGGAGGAGACCAAGAGTAAGAATAAGGTGTTGTGCCTCCAGATGCAGAAATTGAAGATGTTCCATCAGATGAACCGGC
>CAJQPE010000009.1 GCA_905480125.1 uncultured Flavobacteriales bacterium
CGCTCCAAACCCCCCTCCCTCCGACGAACAAACTAGGTAAACTAAGACCAACTAAGAAACACATAGGAAAAACTACGAACCACCTAGGAAAAACTAAGAAACACTAAGAACAACTACGAAAAGCCTAGGAACAACTAAGAAACATTAAGACAAACTAAGAACAACTAGGAAAAACATAGGAAGAACTAAGAGAACTATGACAAACATAGAAAAACATTAGGAAAACCTAGGAAATCATGACAAACTAAGAACAACTAGAGAAAACACTAGGATACACTTAGGAAAATAATAAAAAAACAAGGTAGTCGTTTTTTTCCAAGCTTTTGCATGTTCCAAGTTATACAATGCCGGCATATTACAATATCCGACACCATTCTGAGATGGAGAAGTTCCCTCAGCGATAATCAATCCTGCTCCAGCCCTTTGTCCATAATACTCAGCCATCATAGGAACTGGAACATTGTAATCTGTTGCTCTTCTACGTGTTAACGGAGCCATCACTATCCGAGATGATAGATTTAATCCTGAGAGGTTGAACGTTTCAAATATTTTCATTTACCTTTATTAAAGAACATGCAAACTTACCATATGTTCAATTAGGAGAGTTATCCTTATTATTGTGATATTAACACGAACGACAAACCTCAACCAAAATGAGACTTCCTTTTCGATTATTATTTACCCTATTCTTGATTACTAGTTCAGCTGCAAAAGCTCAAGATGAAATTTTGTTAAAGCTTGATAGTATAGCAATTATCGAATATAAAATAATGATGCCGATGCGCGACGGAATTCGATTGGCAACTGATATCTATAGACCAAAAACTGAGCAAAAAGTACCTATAATTTTTTCTCGAACACCTTACAACTTTAATTCTTGGGGTGATGGAAAACGTAAAACCTGGACAGCTAAAAGAGCATACGAAGCGGTTTCAAGAGGGTATGCATATGTTGTTCAAAATGAACGAGGAAGATACTTCTCTGAAGGTGAATGGGATATTTTGGGAGTACCATTAACTGATGGTTATGACGCTTTTAGTTGGCTGAAAAATCAAGAGTGGTCTAATGGTAAAATTGGCACATTAGGATGCTCATCCACCGCAGAATGGCAAATGGCTGTGGCCGCACTCGACCATCCATCACATATAGCTATGGTTCCTCAAGGCTACGGAGCTGGCGTAGGCAGAATCGGTGATTATTACGAACAAGGAAATTGGTATAGAGGTGGAGTTGAACAAATGCTGTTCTTTTCATGGTTATACTCAGTTGAGCATGACAAATTTAAACCTAGAATACCTGAGGGTGCAACGCAAGAAGACCTTATTCGTATTTCAAGGTTTTATGATCTAGCTCCTGAAAATCCTAAAGTTGATATGTCAAAGGCTTTACAATATTTACCGATACAAGACATCATAAAAAACATGGATGGCAAGACCGAGATTTTCGATGACATGATTACAAGAAAACCAAACGATCCCGCATGGTATAAAGGTGGTCTATACCATGATGATATGGGATTCGGTGTGCCCAGTTTTTGGTTCACTTCATGGTATGATGTTTCAATCAGTCCTAACCTAGCACTGTATAATCATGTAAGAAATTCAGCTGAAGATTCTGAAATAAGAGATAATCAATACCTTGTAATTGCTCCTACTTTGCACTGCAGCTATACGAGAGCTAAGGAAAACACAATAGTTGGTGATCTAAGCGTTGGAGACGCAAGATTAAATTATGATGAGCAAATTTATTCTTGGTTTGACTTATGGCTAAAAGGCGAAAAGAATGATTTTAAAAAAACTACTCCGAAGGTTCAATACTACACAATGGGCTCGAACAAATGGCAGTCTTCAGATACTTGGCCTCCAGAATCATCTAAAATGGTAACCTATTACTTGAACAGTAATGAAGGAGCGAATAGTCTATATGGTGATGGCACACTTAAAACTACTCCTCCAGTTGAAGATAATCCTGATGAGTTTACATATGACCCAATGCTACCTATACCATCATACGGTGGTAATGTATGCTGCACGGGAAATGCTATTAAGGCTGGATCATTTGACCAACAACAAATGGAAACTAGAAATAACATTTTAGTTTACACTTCAGAAGTACTCACTGAGGGATTGGAAATTTCTGGTTTTATTGAGACTACGTTATTTATATCGTCAGATGTAAAAGATACAGATTTCACTATTAAACTAATTGATGTTCACCCTGATGGGAAAGCTTATAACCTTGACGAAACAATTCAACGTGTTCGATACCGTGAAGGCTATAACAAGGAGGTATTTATGGAGGAAGACAAAGTCTATGAACTTGAATTAACTCCAATGTCAACTAGTAATTATTTTAAGGAAGGGCACCAAATACGAATTGAGATATCAAGCAGTAATTTCCCTCGATTTGCCCGAAATATGAATACGGGTGGAAATAATTATGACGAAAAAGAAGGAATCGTTGCACACAACAAAATTCACCATTCTTCAACCAATGCTTCTCAAATTAGATTTCCAATCGTATTCAAATAGTATCATGAGGATCTACCTCTATTGCCCAAAACACAACCATATTAAGGCCTTGCACTTTATCCTTATACTGTTCAACATTCTGCCATAAACTATTCGATGAAGGCGATCCAGCACAACTAATTTGTCCAGCAATAGTCCGCATAGATGCACCGTACCTATACAAACTTCCTTCTTGACCATTAACCTCACCAACACGATCAGTCCAAAAGGACCTCCACCGGTCATACTTTTTCACATCATTATCATAGCCCCCAAGTCTATAATGCGCGTTTGAGCTAATCACATTTTTAACACTATCCTGAATTTGGTAAAACTTAAATCGGTTAATGAAGCCGCATTCCAATTATATGTTTGCTGCGCCAGTGCGCACATTGAAATTATTATTGCATAACAGGTAAGAAAACCTACTCTAAGGGAATTTTATATCATAACTTAATTAAGTTAATAATCTGTGGATTAATTTTAGTCTTATCCTTTGATCAAATAACCAAACTACATGCTCCTACTCTAAGACCAGAAGCATTTAAATCATTCCCCAATCTATATTCAGAATTACAATAAACTATTCGTCCGTCCATACCGAAAATTGTAACTATCAAATTCTCATCAAAAATATTCTCTTTGCTAACTACAAACTCATCTGATACTGGGTTAGGGTAATAAGTAAATCTGCTGAATTGTACCAAAACTATTTAATTATGTAATTAGCGTAGAAAATTATCAATTCAGCATTACTTTGTTTATTCATATCAAAATCTTCCCCCATATTCTCAAAATCACCCGTAAAAGAAGCTGGTAGTTTCCTATTTTTTAAATCGAAATCTATTGTGAGTTTACTCGGAAGATAATCTACATTGGCGTTATACTCAAAACTTAGACTAATAGCTCCAGACTCTTTTGTTATAGTATTCATACGCACCATATTTGCCGATTCCTTATCTATAATAATATCAGCAAGTACTAAATCAAAATTGATATCGTTCGGGATTACCTTATACTTAACTGAGTTAACATCTTCTTCCAATTTAATAACTGTACATGCTGTGTTTAGAATAGATTGCATCTGCTCATTTGCAGATTTTTTTGGAAAAAATCCTACTCCATCGAACTTATAATCAACTCCTGATTTTGGACTATAAGTCATTTGTCCCTTTTTGTTTGGGATATTTATAAAATCTACATTTAAATCCATTTCAAAACTACACTCATAAGCTGGCGAATTCAAAAAGATTTTCTTAGCTGCAAGAAACAACGAATCTTCTTGAGCAATCATCTCAAACGAAAGTAAAAGCAATATGTACAGTATAAAATTTCTAATCCAAAACATCTTTAAATTTAAATTTGTAGTAACCAATTAAAGCGAACGTAACGATATAAAATAATTGAATAAAAGCTGAAAACAGCATAGTTGATTTATCAATAGTATTTTCAAAGAAGTTTTGCCATTTCACAAAATGTACATTAAACAAATAGGGTAAAAATGGTTCAAGTAATGAAAACCCAACTGTGCAAATGATATTTAAAGCAATTAATATAGCAACTGTTCCAACTATTGGTCCCAGCGAATTTTTCGCAAAGGCACTCAAGCAAACGGCTATACTAGAAACAACAACCATGGAAATTGAGGTATAAACTGCTGCTAATCCAAATCGCCATGGTATATCATTGCTCGGTATAACATTTATTCCATTTCGTATTACTATTAAATCTCCTTCTCCGAGCAAAATAATTCCAAGTAGGTATGAGGATCCTATAAAAAACAATATCAATGAGAGCGTATAGATAATAGCCGCAAAAAATTTAGACCAGTATAAGCTAGATCTTGATACTGGCTTTGTTATTAACATTCTTATTGTTCCGCTACTATTCTCTCCAGATATAACATCACCGGCCACCAAAGAAATCAATATAGGAACATGAATAATAAATGAATTATATAACAAAAATGTACTAAGATTTCCATTTATTATATTCCCTTCAAAACCAAATGAATCAGACAGTGAATCTAGTGCAATTTGAACTATGGTGGTTCCTTCTAAATATATTCCAAAGGTTACAAGACTAGTTATCAATAATGAAACTACAAACCCGATATAACTTCTGGGCCTAGAAAAAATCTTATTCAACTCATTTAATATTAGCCCCATGTCAACTAATAGTATTTAAAAAGTATTGCTCTAAATTATTCCTTGATTCAATTTTTTCAATTGAATTGCTAGATTTGAGTATAATATTCAAAATAGTAGACAACTCACTTTTGTTTGCTTGTATTTCAATAAAATTCTCTTCATAACGAATTACATGAAATCTCTTATTCAGATTTAAGTCATCCTTTTTTCCGGAAATGTAGATCTTGTAATATGTTTTTAATGAGTCAGAAAATTCACTAACAGTTCCCTCCTTAAAGGTTTTCCCTTCATTTATTATAACCATCCGGTTAGATACCTGCTGAACTTCATTAAGTTGATGTGTCGAAAAAATAATTGTTGTATTGAATTCTGAATTAAGCTGCTTTATGAGCTCAAGCATTTCAATTTGAGCTTTAGGATCCAATCCGTTAGACGGCTCATCTAAAATTAATAAACTAGGCTTATGCATAATCGACTGAGCTATACCTAATCTTTGCTTCATTCCCATTGAAAAATTAGCAACACGATCATTAGCTCTGTCAGACAATCCAACGAAATCGATAACTTCTTCTATGCGTTTGTTCGAAATACGGCTTCTATAATACTTAGATAGAATTGTTAAATTTTTTTTAGCTGAGAAATGCTCGTAAAAATCTGGACGCTCTATTAAAGCTCCTATTTTTTCTAGGTAATTATAGTCTCCAAACTTTATGGGATAATTATAAAACTCAAACGAACCAGAACTGGCCCTAATCAAATTCAACAAAATCTTTATGGAAGTACTTTTGCCAGAGCCATTTACTCCCAAAAAGCCGCAAACATCACCTTCATTTACAGTAAAACTTAGCCCTCGCAAAACCTCAAAATCACCGTAGTTTTTGTATATATTTCTAGCTTTAATCAACTATTTCAAACATTATTTTCATTTCCATCATCATCCGATAGATCATCGCGATTTTAGAAAAATCAGAATTAATAACAAAAATCTATATCGCATATGATTTAGAGCAGGTTGATGTGGAAGGTTTATACATTAAATAAAGCATTTCTAAAGAACTAAATAGAGTATCTTCATAAGATATAATTTCAAAATTATTGAAACTTTACAACGATATATCTAATTTTTTCTAATTTATTAATAGAACTATTTATAGTGATTTAACTCCTGCTAGAAGCAATTTTCAGAATAACAATTGGTAATAATTTTATTTTGTTTAATATTTTTTAACCAAAGTTAAACAAAATAAGTAGATATGAAGTCAAATTAACCTTTAATTAACCTAGTAAAAGAGAACCAAATTAAACAGTCACATCGGAACTGTTTCAAAACTTTATCCCACCAGGGGATAATGCCCTACAATGTATAAATTTTAATGCTCGGAAACATTAAAAGGGCATTACCCAGATTAGAGTCCTAATCTAAAGCCAATTTCATTCGAACTAAGCGAAATATTATTTAAAACATTTTTCCATTGTTCATTTTTTGTATTTAAAACTATCAACATGGAAAAATCAAAAACAGCTAAAAACGCACCTTGCAGAAGTAAACTTTGACCAATACCTTTTAATTGATCAGCTCTAGTTACAATATTGTTTGACCTTTCCATTAAGTACAGACCTGCAGTCATGTAAGTAAAGTCCAAGACTCCATTTACAAGAAAAATATTTTGCAATTTCCTATGATTTAAGTAACTATTAATTGAGTTATTATGATAATTATTGTTCTTCATATACAACAAAGACGATCCAGCTAATCCTAAATTAATCAAATTCCAACCTCCATTCATTAAATGAAAGTACTTTTCATGACCAGAAGTGTTTGATGCCAAAATAGGTGACGATATTAGATTGGCAGCTGCCCATGCTCCCAATATATACATGCCATTTTTTTGAATTTTGAAATCGCTGACAACTAAACTATTAACACCTTTATTATCTTGGGACAAACTGTATAATGGCAATAACACTATTAACAATAATAATTTGAATTTCGTCATATCTAAGCTAATTAATTATAGTTCTATAAGTTAAACTTATTCTTCCTCCTGCTACTCTTTTCATTAAAGGAAGAGCATGCAACCAATTCTGCTGAATAATCCCTTTCATGATAGTTAAACTTCCATTTCCCAAAATCATTTCAGTCTTTTCCTTGGAAGTACGATTCTTAAATAAAAACCTCCTTTCTTCTCCTAAACTAATAAAAGCAATTGCGCCGTTAGGTTTTAATTCTTTTTCATTGTCTGCATGCCAGCCCATTCCTTGATTACCATTTGCGTAGTAATTTAATAAACATGAGTTAAAACTATCTGACAACTCTGCTTCAATTATTAATTTTATTTCAAGTAATATTGGATGCCATAAACAAGCAACTTTTGATATACCAGAATAGTTATAACGATAATTGTCATCACCATACCAGGCAGTTTTTCTATCTGTTATGTGTTTCTTTCCAAACAAGTATACCTCATCATTTTTCCAGTCTATTTCAGATTGTAAAATAGAATAGAATTTACTAGATTTTTTATTGTCAAAAAATCCTTTTTGATAATATAATTCGCCATCATATGGCAATAAGTTTTTCATAATTCTTTAAGCTCATGAATATAACTAATTTATTCTTCGCAAGTTTTGTTATTAGCATAAATTATTCTCCTCAAAAGTTACAGTTTTTTTACAGATATTATCCACAAATAAAAGCATGATAAAATAGGATGGATTAAAAAGCATAATAAAATTTTGTTCTTCTTAATACCGCAATCCCATTTTGAAAAATATTTTTTAGTATATATCGCATATGCCACCACAATTTTATTTCCGAACACAATGAGTTTTTCAGCTCAATCAGATTTCATAACAA
This sequence comes from uncultured Flavobacteriales bacterium, assembly GCA_905480125.1. Lineage (GTDB taxonomy): Bacteria > Bacteroidota > Bacteroidia > Flavobacteriales_G > NORP312 > NORP312. Next base: position 7,518 of record CAJQPE010000009.1, read on the forward strand.
ATACATAATTTAAAGTTATGTGTTTTAAAATAAGCTATTTTAAATAGATAATGATCAGTAAATATGTATCATATGGAGTTTCCGATATAGCGCATTGCAAGTCCGTTATTTTTTAAGAATTATAGCAACCCATTTAAGTACTATATTTAAAAACAAACAAAGACACCATATTCATAACGATTCTAATTATTATTTTAACCATTATACATCACTCTATTCTTTGCGCCTTGAAAGACATGCAAATTGGCCGATTTCCTTATAATTGGATAGATATAATTATATTTAAAGGATTTTAGTATTGATTTGAATAGGCTGAATTATTATATTATTATCATTTCCAATAAAAATACTTGGTTCAAGTATATTCTTTTACTCACAAAAAAGGAATTGAAATTTTTAACAACAAAGATTTACTCGAAAAAATTTAAATGAAAAACATACTAAAATTATTGACGATAATTATTTTAACATCTTGTAGTAAAATACATTCAAAAAAAGAGGTTAACCCTACTGGAGATATAAAAACAAGTTACACGCAATATGTTAATCCGCTTATTGGAACAAGTAAGATGGGACATGTATTTCCTGGTGCATCAGCGCCTTTTGGCATGGTACAATTAAGCCCACAAACTAACTTTAAAGGCATGTTTAATGAAGATGGTAGCTATAATGGGGAAACATATGAATATTGCGCAGGGTATCAATTTCGAGATTCAACAATTATTGGATTTTCTCATACAAATTTAAGCGGGACTGGCCATTCCGATTTAGGTGATTTTATGATCATGCCAACAACGGGAAATCTAGTGCTTGAACCATTGAGCAATATAAAAGGAAGAAAAGGGTTTTATTCTACCTTTTCTCACGATAAAGAAGAAGCTTCTCCAGGCTATTATAAGGTCGATTTAGAAAGCTATAATATCAAAGCTGAACATACAGTTAGCGAACGTGTCGGATTTCATCAATACACTTTTCCGCAATCAGAAGATGCGCATATCATATTAGATATGGTATACAATGTTTATCACCATGGAAATAAAAATGTGTGGACATTTGTTCGAATAGAAAATGACTCATTAATTACGGGATACAGGCAGACAAAGGGTTGGGCAAGAGATAGGAAAGTATTTTTTGTTATGCAATTTTCAAAAGCTTTTAAAAGCTATGGTCATAAAAAATATGACGATGTAAAATACGATGGATTTTATAGACGCTTTAATCAAGATGAAAACTTTCCGGAAATGGCTGGAAAAGAGATTAGGGCCTATTTTAATTTTGACACGAAAGAAAACGAAAAAATAAAGATCAAATTTGCTTTGTCTTCAGTTAGCACTGCTGGTGCAATGAAAAATTTATGTGCTGAAATTCCCCATTGGAATTTCAATAAAACAAAAGAGGAAACCAAATCAAAATGGAACAAAGAACTCTCAAAAATAAAAGTTACCTCTTTAAATGATAGCGATAAAATAAACTTTTATACAGCACTTTATCATACAAACCTATCTCCTATTTTGTATGAAGATGTAGATGGCAAATACCGAGGATTGGATCAAAACATTCATACTTCAGATGACTTTACCAACTACACTATTTTCTCTCTTTGGGATACTTACAGAGCTTTGCATCCTTTATTTAACATCACACAACCTGAACGCAACAACGACATGATAAAGTCAATGTTAGCACATCACGATGAAAGTGTGCACAACATGCTTCCGATTTGGTCTCATTACGCAAATGAAAACTGGTGTATGATTGGTTATCACGCAACCTCAGTAATTGCCGATGCTATGGTTAAAAATGTTGGTGATTTTAATCACAAAAGAGCTTTAACAGCTGCGGTAAATACGGCCAGTGTAAGATATTTTGATGGTTTAGGAGAGTATATGGATTACAAATATGTGCCAGATGATAAAAGTCATTCTTCTGTTTCTAAAACCTTGGAATATGCATACAACGATTGGTGTATTGCACAAATCGCAAATCAAGTTGATAATGCCGAAATAGAAAAAGAGTTTTTGAAACGCTCAGAATACTATAATAATGTTTACGATCCAAAAAGTGGTTACATGCGACCAAAATTAGCCAATGGAACTTTTCGTTCAAACTTTGACCCCATGGACACACATGGCCAAGGATTCATTGAAGGAAATGCCTGGAATTATGGATTGTACGTTCCGCAAAATATTAATAAAATGATAAATATGATGGGAGGTAAAGAGTATTTTACCAGTCATTTAGATTCTTTATTTACAATGACTATAGATGAAAAATATATCGCAAATCATGAGGATATTACACGTGATGGAATCATAGGTAATTATGTCCATGGTAATGAACCAGGTCATCATATTCCCTATTTGTATAATTGGTCCGCTCATCCTGAAAAAACCCAAGAGCGTGTGCGCATGATTATGAATACGATGTACGCTCCGACAGTGGACGGTTTATGCGGAAATGATGATGCTGGACAAATGAGTGCTTGGTATATATTTAGCGCTTTAGGCTTTTATCCTGTAACACCGGGCTCTCCAGATTACGCAATCGGCAGTCCTCTAGTTAAGAAAGCAATAATTCACCTGAAAAATGGAACAAATCTTATTATAAAAGCCAAAAATCAAAGTAAAGAAAATATTTATGTATCTAGCGTTTCATTAAATGGAAAACTCATTAAAGATAACCTACTTACACACCAAGACCTTTTTAATGGCGGTGAAATTACTTTTGAAATGACAGATAATCCTAACTAAAGATATATTTAAACTGAATAAATTGCAATCTTGGTCGCGTCATGTTTGCTCTACGCTATATTCTAAGCGCTTAATAAATAGTTTGTCCATTTATATCTTGCGCCAAGCAAGGTAATAAATGCGAGATGTCAGCTGAATAAAATTTACTTTTCGAGTCGTTCGTCAAAAAATCATTATAATAATATGTTATAAACCTCTTTGATTATTTGAATAATAATTGATCTTGAGCAATCACCAAAATCAAATAACAGATTGCTTTATTGAAAAAAGTCGTTCAGAAGCTTTATTTCTAATCGCCACTCGTCTAAATTTATTAATTTAGTACCATAAATTTCAGAAACAAAAATTAGGCGAAACGCGGTAGTTTCGATTCTCGTTAAATCCCTATCTTATATAGCCATAGATTGGCAGCAATAAAACAAATATGGACAGAATTGATGTATTAGGAGATATAAATAATAGAGCTGACTTATTCACTAAGGAACTGTTGGCTGAAACTAATGATGCTGAACTTCAAGAAATTGTAAAAAAGGCTGCTGCTGAATTAAATAGTCCAATAGCATTGGTTAGTCTTGTTTTAGATCAAGTACAGTTTTTTAAAGCTCATATTGGTCTGCCACCTGTTCTAGCTTCTGCGCGTGGAACACATCGTGATGTCTCATTTTGTCAATTTGTAGTTCGAGACGGAAAAACTTTTGAAGTTAATGATGCATCTATGGATACCCGGATTCCACAACACGTTGTTAAAGAGTATAATATTCAAGCATATCTAGGAGTCCCTATAATGGTGAACGAATCAGTAATGGGATCTCTTTGTGTACTTGACACTAAAAAAAGAGGGTTTTCAAAAGAAGAACATATTAGTTTGAATAAACTAGCTAAACTTGTTAATGATCGCCTTGAAGCTATTACAAAAAATCGTAGACAATCAAGACTAAACCTAACCGAAGAAGCTCTAAAACCAGCTCTTGCAGAACTATCTAGCTCTTTAAAATCAATTGAAAATTTTATAAACTTAAGCTATTTATCAGAAACGTCTATTCGAACTTTCCTAAATCATTCTGATCATTTATTCTCAAATGAATCCAAATATTCTCAATCAATAATTCTTTCGCTCGAAGCAGCAAAAAAAGCAAACCAATTGAACGGGAATCTTCTTTTAGAGTTAGAATTTTCCGTAAAAGATAGCTTAGATTGCGTAAACGCACTGGAACAAATAGTAATGAATATAAAAACCACTAAATTATCTGAGATAATTATCTCGGCGCAAGATCTTTCCCGAAATGCTACAAAATTAATAGGTGGATTTTCTTTACCTGACTTCAAATCTGACCCTAAAATTTATACAAAGGGTAATTTAGCAATAGCTATCACAACTAATTGTCTTTTAATGCTAGCTGCGGAACTTGGAAAATTAGGCTCTGATAATGGAATTAACCTTGATATTGATCAGCATGCTGATTTTATAGAGTTACTTTTTACAGCTAAAGATCTTTCCAAAAGCTCAATTACAACGATAATAAGTAATTTAAAGAATCTAATTAGTGCTGATTTCGAAACTATTGATGTGGATGCAATAGACGAAAAAATAAGATTGAAATTTTTTACCGATAAAGTATAACCCTGAAAAATGCTTCTAGACCATGCTGATTATGATGCACTTAGCAACTATTTTATAAAATAGTTGTATTATTGTCAAATGATTTTAAACCGAGTGATATATACAAGCCAAGCCACTAGTCCATATAGCAGAAGAGACTTATTAGATCTTCTCCATGATGCGCGAGCGTACAATTCAATTGACAATATAAATGGATTTCTTTTTTATAGAGACGGATTTTTTATTCAAATAATCGAAGGAAAAACTGAAGACGTGAATAATCTCATTTCAAGAATTGAAAAAGATACGCGTCATTTTAACATAAACATAGTTTCCAATAAGTCAGTAGAAAATCATTTATTTTCAAACTGGTCCATGGGTTGTACAGATTTTAATGACCCAGAGCTAAGTTATATTCCTGGAATCAATTCATCATCAGATAATAACAGCATAATTAATACATTAATTCAAAAGCTTCCAGAAGTTTCAGCGCATCTTCTGAATCACCCTGAAATTAATATAAAATAATTTTGTTTTAGTAAATCAGGAAAATTATCGGAACCCTTAAATTGATTAGTTTGCGTTTAGCTATTTTACCTTATAATTTGTGAGAACATTTATAATTTTTACAGATATAAATAGATTTAATTTATTTAGGCGTTTTAATTAATCTAACAAAAATTATTTATTTTGTTTAATATTTTAATACATTTGTTCAACATTTTTTTGAAAATTTCGATAATTTATTCAAGTTTTTCATATTCATGTACCAAGTAAAGAATTATTTTATATTTTTAATTTGAAAATCGACATTTTACAAGTTTATAAATACATAGCATAGTGCATTTCCAAGACGAGTGCAGTTTGCAAACCACTTAATTGAATGGGAAATAATTTATGATTTTATCCATTGTCATAATCACTATGTTCGTTGTCATGGAATTTATAGCATGGTTTATGCATAAATTTATAATGCACGGGATTGCATGGAATCTGCACAAAGACCATCACAAAAAAGACAATCATTTTTCTTTTTTCGAATTAAATGATTTTTTCTTTGTATTTTTTGCTTTCCTTTCCATAATTGCTTTTGTTTCTTGGTCATACACAAACTCCATAGTCGCATTAGGTATAGCTATCGGAATTTGTATTTATGGATTTGTATACTTTTTTGTACATGATTTATTTATTCATCAAAGAATTAAGGTACTAAGTCAAACAAACAATAAATATCTTTTATCTATAAGGCGTGCACACAAGATACACCATAAGAATCGAGAGAAACATGGTGGTGAATGTTTTGGAATGCTATGGGTTCCCTTGAAATATTTTAAGACAAAGCGTTAATATTTAGCACTTTACTTGCTCTGAAAATTGATTTTCATTTTCCTTTTTTCTGATCATAATATGCATTAATATTCCTTTTAGTACTGCCAAAAATTAAAAAAGTTTATGAAAATTTTACTTACTGGTGCTACGGGTTATATTGGAAAAAGGTTATTACCAGTCCTTATAGATCAAGGTCACCATGTTGTATGCGGAGTAAGAGATATAAACCGCTTCAACCCACCTAAATCACTTATTGATAAAATCACTATTATCCAAATAGATTTGCTCGACAAATCATCTTTAATTAAAATACCCATTGACATTGATGCCGCATTTTATTTGGTTCATTCTATGTCTTCCTCAACTAATTACGAAATTCTTGAACGTCAATCCGCCATCAATTTTACTAAGGCTCTGCATAATACCAATGTTAAACATGTAATTTATTTAAGCGGTGTTATTAATCAAACTCGTTTATCAAAGCACTTATCATCAAGAAAAAACGTAGGTATTGAATTAGAAAAAGGAGACTTCAACTTAACTACACTTCGAGCTGGAATTATTATTGGCTCAGGAAGTGCATCATTTGAAATTATTAGGGATTTGGTAGAAAAACTTCCTATAATGGTAACTCCTAAATGGTTAAGAACAAAATGTCAACCTATAAGTATAAGTGATGTAATTGCCTACTTATCAAAATCATTATTTAGAAAAGAAACCTATAATAAAGACTTTGATATCGGAGGGCTTGATATTCTTTCTTATGAAGAAATGTTGCAAGAATTTGCACGCCAAAGGAATCTTAAAAGAAATATATTAATACTTCCCATAATGACTCCACGCCTCTCTTCATATTGGCTTTATTTCGTTACTTCTACATCTTACAAACTTGCAATAGCGTTGGTAAGCAGTATGAAAATCGAGATTATATGTCAACCAAATGGCTTAGCTGAATTACTCAACATAAAACCTACTGGTTTTAAAGAATCTCTTTCAAAAGCTTTTAGAAAAATTGACAGTAATGAAATAGTATCTAGCTGGAAAGATGCATTTAGTAGTGGTGTTTTTAAAAAAAACATCTCTGATTTCATTAATATTCCTTCATATGGCTGCTTTAAAGATCACCGAGAAAAAAAATATGATTCAAAACAGGATTGCATTGAACGAATTTGGAGAATTGGCGGAAAAACGGGATGGTACTATGCCAACTGGCTTTGGTTATTTCGAGGAGTTGTTGATAAGGTATTTGGCGGTGTTGGTTTAAGACGAGGCCGAACGAATGAATCTAAACTAATGACAGGGGATGCGATTGATTTTTGGAGGGTACTATATGCTAATAAAACTGAAGGTAGATTATTGCTTTTTGCTGAAATGAAGCTCCCTGGTGAAGCCTGGTTAGAATTTAAAATAAAGGATGATAAAATCATACAAACAGCAACTTTCAGACCTCTTGGTGTGCTGGGTAGATTATACTGGTTTTCAGTATTCCCGCTTCACGGCATTGTATTTAACGGATTGATTTCTAGATTGTCAAAAAAATAGAGTTTAATTGAACAATACTCATACACTTTTTCATCTTTTACAATCGAAATATAGTTTACTTCATTTAATTCTATGATATCTGGTATGAAATGAAATTAGCCATGTATAAAATTACAGAAAATAGTCATAAAACTGAACTCTACAATAACTGCAAAATTATTGCGTTCGAACATAATCTCAATTAATTTAACATAACTTAAATAACATGAAACAAATAAAAAGTTTAGGAATTTTGATTACAGTTATGGCTAGTTTAAGCTCATGTATGAAGGATAATACCGAACATGTTTTTTACTTTTATACAAGCGCAGATATATCTAAAAATGAATTAAACCTTTATGTTGACGGAAATTATAAGGGAATGCTCAAGAATATTTCTTCTGTTCCAGATTGTTCTTCACCAGACAGTATTCTCAATTCAATGATTATTGAGCAATTTCGATATGGAAAGTATAAAATAGTAGCAAAAGATGAAAATGAGAATATTGTAATTGATGGTATAATCAAGTTTAAAAGGAATTCAATGAGTTCGAGTGGTTCAGGAAATAATGGAGGTATAAGTATTAATGGAAGTGATAACTGCGTCATTGTAGATGTTTTCATCTAAAAAAAGCTTCTCAATAACGAGCAAAATAATAATTCTATGCCAAGGCCTACTTACAGTTAAATACTAAATGCTTCAATTTAAGGGAAATAAATAAAAAATCTTGGAACAAATTGAATTTTATAATCGTTGTAGATGATTTTTGCAAAAAAGGAGGAAAGGAAATACTAATTGCTTTTGATAGCTTGCATCAAATAGGAATTAAGGCTTGGAATTTGAATTTAGTATCTAAAATGGAATGTGGGGATTAGCTTCTAGCAGTGCATTTAAGGATTCAGCGCTAGCATTAAAATAATAGATAAGTACCCAAATAATGTTACTCACAATAAATTTCTCCCAAACATTGAAATCTTTGATTTATTTAAAAATATCCATGTAGGTCTTACCAACTTACGCGGAGACTTAAGGCTATTCTTTGCTAAAGCCCAATCTTATGGATTTCCAGTAATTACAGCCAATATTCGTGCATTACCTGAAATGAATAACTCAGATAAAAGATGGGTTATCAATGTTAAGAAAGGTGAAATTGGAAATGCCATCATCAATTCAGAAAAGGAAATTAAATCTTTCTCCAATAATTTAGTAAATGAACTTGAAAATCTTTTATCAGGAATAGTAAATAATTCTGATTCCTTTATAAATAAGGGTATTACATCCTATGGGGAATTTAAAAAATCCATTTCCTACATTACAATGTCTGTAGAACGTAATTATAACGAAATTACAGATTAGTATAAAATTAGATCCGTAATAACTAATAAATTCAATACTCAAAGCAGAAATATTTTCTACTGCTTAATAATTTTCATATTTAAATTTAATTCATAATTAGCTGCTTGTAAAAAATAAACACCATTATCTAAATTTGATAAATCAATCAATGTAATTTTCTGATTAACTCTTGTTGAAAAAACTAGTTTGCCGTATAAGTCATAAACGCGAATATTGTCCAACTTTAAATCAGATTCAAGAGAAAAAACCCCATTAGAGGGGTTTGGATATACTTGCATAGGCATATCGGTTTTGAAATCATTAAAACCTAAACTGACTACATTCATGCAGTCGGAAGTATCAACACAGCCATCAGTAGTAACTTCTACAGCATAGTTTCCTATTACAATTGGCGTATAAAATTGATTTACTTCTCCAGGAATTTCGGCATAGTTTTTATTACAATCTAACCATTTATATGCAGATACTAATGCATTTGCAGAAAGAATATTTCCGTTTTGATTCGTTGAATTATCAACTGTATCGATTGTAAGGTTAATGCTAATAATTGAATCGCAACCAGCTGAATTCGCAATCGTATCTTGGTATATACCTGATGTCAACAAAATATCGCCACTAGGTGAAGTATAAGAAATACAATTAGTTACATTAATATTAGAACTAGTTTCTGAGCACGTATTGTCATCGGCCCAAATATTGTCAAAATATATAATATCATCTGCAACACGGGGGAAAAAGTCTGGAAAAATAACTATCTGATCATATGTCATTCCCCCAACATGTGATGAAAAATCAAAAGATAATTGTTCCCATTGATTAATTAAAGTGTTAGAAACTTTGATTTCACCCAAAGAGGCATTGCTGTTTGTTACCAATTTGATTCCTACATCACTTATTTTAGTTTTAAAAACCATAATAGTTATAATAGCATTACCAGGTGTAATATTAAAAGTTCCGATATCTGATCCATGCATTGTTTCGCAACCTGCAAAAGGCATTCCAGCCGCTAAAGCTGTAAATTTTGCTACGGTTGAAGAATTGTTTATGCCAGATGGGGCAGGATTAGGAACAATTTCCAATACTGGATTAGAATTATTTTCAAAAACGGTCCAAGTCCAATTATCACCAAGGCCTCCAGATTCAAAATCAATTGGAATATTTTGACCGAAGCAAATAACAGAAATGAATAAGTAAGAAATAGTTGAGATAATAATTTTCATAGGAGAAATTTAATGTTTTGGTAAAAATAAATAAAATTATCTTATTGTACTATTTACAATAAGACTGGACAATTAAAAAAACTAGCGATTGTGCTATAATTTTCTATTATGATCTCACGTTGCGAAAATCATTAAATAACTTTTGGTTTTGTAATAAAATCTGGATTTTACCAATCCTTTTTTATATAATTACGAGACTAATAAAATATCCTAGTAAAAAATGATTTGATAAATATCCCTTTCTTTGCATAAATCATTTTTTAAGTGCAGATTTTACCACAATACATGAAATACATTTTTGTTATTAAAAAAAATGAGTAATTACAAGTAAGCATGAAACAACTATTTCTTCTATTTTATATAATTTTAAGCGTTCTTGTCTGTCAATCAAAAACGTTAAACGATAGTATTTCTTCTTCAGATAAAGCTATTCAGCGAAAACTTGTTCAATTCTCAGGAGTCGTTGTCGATAGTGAAGACTTGCTCCAGGTTCCATTTACTAGCATTATGGTTTCAAATACTGCACGTGGAACTATAAGTGATTATTCAGGATATTTTTCATTCGTTGCCCGTGAAAATGATACAATCGTATTTTCTTACATTGGTTATAAAACAATTTCCTTTGTCATTCCCGACACTTTAAGTAACCCTCGCTACTCAATTATTCAAATGATGAACAAAGATACCTTTCGCTTGCAAGAGATAGAAATTTATCCATGGCCGAGTAAGGAGCAATTTAAGGAAGCTTTTATAAACCTAGACGTACCAGATGACGACTATTACCGAGCTATGCAAAACCTTGCTTTAGCTGAAATGAGAGACAGAAGAACGGGGAGCCCAATGGGCGCTAATATGAATCAAGTATACGCAATTCAGCAGCAGCAAACGATGTTATATAACTCTGGGCAATTATACCCTACAACCAACCTACTAAATCCAGTCGCTTGGGCTAAATTCATTGATTCATGGCGAAAAGGAGAACTTAAGATTGAAAAGTAAAAGCAATAATTAACCGCTTTTTAGGTTTAACCTTCTACATCAAATAATCTTACTTTTGAACGCATGTGCTTTTTGAGAAATATCTTAATACTAATCAGTGTTTTTTCTGGTAATTATGCTTATTCTCAAAATACATCAATATACGGGATTATATCGAACGAAGATGGAAGCAGTCTTGACAAAGTAAATATCATTATCGTAGGAACAAATACTGGTGCAGTATCAAAAAAAGATGGGTCATACACTTTAAAAGTTCCAGCTAACGACAGTTTAGAGATCGCAATCTCGCTTCTTGGGATGAAAACAATCACGAAGTCCGTTTTTCTTAAACAAAATCAACGAAAAGAAATTAGCGTGATACTTCGACCTATCTCCATAGAATTGGATCCTGATTTCGAAATTGTTGGAGACATAAGACGAACAGCACCAATGAATCGTATTGATGTGCAATACATTGATGCACTCCCAACGGCTTCGGGAAATTTTGAAAGCATTCTTTTTTCGGAGGCGAGCGTTTCCTCCAGTAATGAGCTTAGTTCACAATATTCCGTGAGGGGAGGAAGTTTTGACGAAAACCTAATCTACGTAAATGATATTCAAATATTTCGCCCGTTCCTCATTAGGAGTGGTCAACAAGAAGGGCTTAGTTTTATTAATTCAGATTTAGTTGAATCTGTTGAATTCTCTGCAGGAGGCTTTGAAGCTAGGTTCGGAGACAAAATGTCTTCAGTTCTGGACATTACCTATAAAAAACCAAAAGAATTTGCCGGGTCAATTAGTGCCAGCTTACTGGGTGGATCAATTCACCTCGAAGATGGCAGCGACAATCATCGATTCACCCAAATACATGGAATCAGATATAAAACGAACAAATACGTATTAAATAGCTTAGATGTGGGAGGAGATTATAATCCATCTTTTATTGATTATCAAACCTATTTTACGTATGATATTACGACAGATTTAGAAATATCTTTTTTAGGAAATATTGCGCAAAATAAATACACTTTCACTCCTGAAACTAGACAAACAGATTTTGGAACAATTAATGGTGGATTGCGACTTACAGTATTTTTCGATGGGCAAGAAGTTGATGCTTTTACAACATATCTAGGCGCCCTATCTCTAAACTACCGACCCCGCCCTAGCTTATCATTAAAATTAATTTCTTCTATTTTCAGATCCCAAGAGGAAGAAACATTCGATATTCTTGGTCAATATTGGCTAGATGAACTAGAACGAGATCTATCAAGTGAAGATTTTGGAGATGTTGCTTTTAATCGAGGTGTAGGATCTTTTTTAGACCATGGGAGGAACGAACTCAATGCACTCATATATAATATTGAGCACAAAGGAAAGTATTATAAAGATAATTACACACTACTTTGGGGTCTAAAATTTCAGCAAGAACATGTTAATGACAAATTGAACGAATGGACCATGGTCGACTCTGCTGGTTATTCTGTTCCACAAACACCTCGAGATGAAATTCAACTTAGTGAAGTGTACAAAGCTGATACATCTATTATTTCTGAGCGAATAATGGGATATGCACAAGTAAATAATGAATGGGATTTAAAAGATAATTCAACAGCTTACCTAACTTCTGGAGCACGATTCAACTACTGGACCTTCAACAACCAAGCAACTGTTAGCCCCAGAGCAACTTTGGCATGGAAACCCAACTGGAAGCGCATAAAAGACACTACAAAATATAAAGATTTTATTTTCAAAGCAGCTTGGGGGTTTTATCATCAACCTGCTCTATACAGAGAAATGAGAGCTTTAAATGGTCAAATTAATCCAGAAATAAGAGCGCAGCAATCAGTTCACTATGTACTCGGTAGTGATTATCAATTTGAAGCATGGGGGAATCGAAAATTTAAATTAACCAACGAAATTTATTATAAACAACTAGACAATCTAATTCCATACGAAATTGACAACGTGCGGATACGTTATTATGCAACAAATAACTCAAGAGGATATGCGATGGGCTTCGAATCCAAAATCCATGGACAGTTTGTCAAAGACATCGACTCATGGGCAAGCATTGGTATCATGAAAATTGAAGAAGATATTGAAGATGATTTTTACATGGAATACCAAGATGCTCAAGGCAACAAAGTTAATCCATACTATGATGGTACAACTACTATTACCGATACAGTTCGTTTTTCACCAGGTTTAATACCAAGACCAACAGACCAAAGAGTGAATTTTGGATTATTTTTTCAAGACTATATACGCAACCATCCGAACTATAAAATGCACCTAAACCTACTTTTTGGAAGTGGCTTACCAACAGGACCTCCTACTTTTGAAAGATACAAAGATACTTTAAGAATTCCGCCATATAGACGAGTTGATATTGGGTTCTCATTTCAACTTTTGAGCGAGAAAAGACAACTAAACAGCAGCAATCCATTAAAAGTATTTCGATCTATCTGGCTTAGTGCAGAAGTATTTAATTTGCTTCAAATCAACAACACCATTAGTTATTTATGGATTAAAGATGTTACTGGTCGTCAATATGCTGTTCCCAATTATTTAACTTCAAGAAGGATCAACGTTAAACTAGTTGCTAAATTTTAGAATTCAGTATTTTCGCAACATATTTAAACTACATGAGAGAAATTATTGAACAAGCTTGGGAAAATCGTGCGCTGCTTAAAGAGAACAAGACGCAAGATGCAATTCGCAAGGTTATTGAACATTTAGACAAAGGTAAAGTACGTGTTGCTGAGCTTTCTTGTGATAAGTGGGAAGTAAACGAGTGGGTTAAAAAAGCGGTTGTCATGTATTTTCCTATTCAAAAAATGGAAACTATTGAAGTCGGTCCATTAGAATTTCATGATAAAATGAAACTTAAATCGAACTATGCAGACAAAGGTGTTCGAGTTGTACCGCATGCTATTGCTCGATATGGATCGTATTTAGCCAAGGGTGTTATTATGATGCCTTCTTATGTAAATATCGGTGCTTATGTAGATTCGGGAACAATGGTAGACACATGGGCGACAGTTGGCTCATGCGCCCAAATAGGTAAGAATGTTCACCTTAGTGGAGGTGTTGGCATAGGTGGTGTTCTTGAGCCCTTGCAGGCTGCTCCTGTAATTATCGAGGATGGGGCATTTATTGGCTCCAGATGTATTGTTGTTGAAGGAGCCCAGATTGGTAAACAAGCTGTTTTGGGAGCTAATGTTGTAATTACTAAATCGACCAAAATAATTGATGTATCGGGATCGGAACCATTTGAATACAAGGGATATGTCCCACCAAGAAAAGTAGTAATCCCTGGTTCTTATACTAAAGAATTTAATGCTGGCAATTACAATGTTCCATGTGCTTTAATTATCGGCGAGCGCAAACCAAGTACAGATCTTAAAACCTCTCTTAACGAAGCTCTAAGAGACTACGATGTAGCTGTTTAGATGAACCAAAAAATAAAAATAACTGCTATTGTTCCAACATATAACGAGGAACATAATATTGAAGACGTTCTAGAATCAGTAGCTTTTGCTGATGAAATAATGGTTGTCGACTCATTTAGTGTCGACAAAACTATTGCACTAGCAAAAAAATACACACAATTCATTGTCGAACGAGAATACGAGAATTCAGCCTCTCAAAAAAACTGGGCCATTCCACAAGCGAATAATGATTGGATTCTTCTTGTAGATGCTGACGAAAGAGTCACACTAGAGCTTCAAAAAGAGATTATAGACACATTAAATAATTCCCCAACAGAGGTTGGATTTTGGATGTATCGACAAAATTATTTTATGGGGAAACCTCTTAATAATGGAGCGTTCAAGAAAGATAAAGTCATTCGTTTATTCAGAAAAAGTAAATGTAAATACGAGACCAAAAGTGTTCATGCTGAAATTGTTGCAAATGGATCTATTGGATGGTTGAAGAACAAATTAACTCACAACACCTACATTACATTTGATCATCATCTAGAAAAAATGAATCGCTATGCATGGTGGCAAGCGGATGATTTAAATAAGAAAATGGGGGTAATTACCCCGTTTCATTTGTTACTTAAACCTGCTTTTCGGTTTTTTAAAGAATACGTTGTACAGCGTGGATATCAAGATGGAATTCCTGGATTTACTATGGCTGTAATTGGTTCATATTCAGTTATTACAAGATATATTAAAGTATGGCTACTGAGAAAGAACTTGAAATAGAACAGGCCTACAAAGCAATCAAAATTCTTAAGGATGGGGGGGTAATTCTTTATCCAACGGATACAGTTTGGGGCCTAGGTTGTGATGCGAATAATGAAAAAGCAGTTCAGAAGATATTCGATATCAAACAACGATCAGAGCAAAAAAGTATGATTATTTTAGTTGCTAATGATGCGCAACTAAATCGCTGTGTTCATTTTGTACCAGAAATGGCCTGGGACTTAATTGATGTTACAGATTCTCCGCTAACCATTATTTACTCTGGACCGAAAAACATTGCACAAAATGTTCTTGCATTAGATGGCAGTGTTGGAATTAGAATGGTGAAAAAATGTTTTGCAAATGAACTTACCAAAAGGTTCAACAAACCTTTGGTTGCCACCTCTGCAAATATTAGTGATGCAAAAACTCCATTGTCTTTTAACGAAATAGACCCCGCGATTATAAGTGCCGTTGATTATGTGGTAAATTTGCCGGCTGAAATGAATCGAATAGCAAAACCCTCTGCTATTATAAAGGTAAATGAGAGTGGAGATATTAAAATAATCAGAGAATAAATTTTGAATCTGGCCGAACACATTCAAGATCCAGTTATTAAAACGATCTCAGAGATCACATCTCAAGCTAACATGGAAGCATACATCGTTGGAGGTTATACTCGCGACATATTGCTCAATCGTGTTAGTAAAGATATTGATATAGTAGTAATAGGAAGTGGAATTCAATTGGCCAAACTTGTTACTAAGAAACTTAACGCGCAGCTAAGTGTTTTCAAGAACTTTGGAACAGCGCAGGTAAAGACAAGAGATTTAGAAATTGAATTTGTTGGAGCTCGAAAAGAATCTTATGAAAGAGGGTCTCGGAAACCCATAGTAGAAGATGGCACCCTACAAGAAGACCAAGAAAGGAGAGATTTTACTATTAATGCAATGTCTATCTCTTTACAAAAAAATAGTTTCGGAGACCTTCTCGACCCTTTTAATGGTTTACAAGATTTAGAAAACAAAATACTAAAAACACCACTTGATCCGAGCATAACGTATTCCGATGACCCGCTCAGAATGATGCGCGCTATACGGTTTGCTTCACAATTAAATTTCACAATAGAAGAAAAGTCGTTAAAGGCTATTGCAACCAACAAGAACCGTATCGAAATTGTATCTCAAGAACGCATTACAGATGAGCTAAACAAAATTGTACTCTCCCCTATTCCTTCAATTGGTTTCGAGCTTCTCTATAACACAGAATTGTTGCACAATATATTCCCAAAAATGGTTGAATTACAAGGGGTAGAAATCATTAATGGAAAAGAACATAAAGACAACTTCTATCATACTTTAGAAGTTCTTGACAACATCTCAAAAAAGACTAACAATCTCTGGTTACGTTGGGCTGCTATATTGCATGACATAGCAAAACCCGATACAAAAAAATTTAATCAAAAGGTAGGTTGGACATTTCATGGTCACGAAGACAGAGGTTCTAGAATGGTACCAAAAATATTTAAACAGCTGAAACTTCCTCTTGACACTAAAATGAAATACGTTCAGAAACTTGTGCTGCTTCATCTGCGGCCAATTGCTCTTGTGAAAGACATTGTAACAGATTCTGGTGTGAGAAGGCTATTATTTGATGCTGGAGAAGATATTGATGATTTATTGACACTTTGCAGAGCAGACATAACATCGAAAAACAAGTTTAAAGTCAAAAAATACTTGAAGAACTTCAATTTAGTTGAAAAAAAAATGAAGATTCTTGAAGAAAAAGATAAAGTGAGAAACTTTCAACCACCTGTATCTGGCGAATTAATAATGAAAACATTTAATATTAAACCTTGCCGAGCTATTGGTATTATTAAAAATGAAATAAAAGAAGCAATACTAGATGGAGAAATTAAAAATAACAAAAAAGAAGCCTTCGAAATGATGCTCATAATTGGTAAGCGTATTGGACTATCAAAATCTTAAGTTTATTTTTGCAAAAAAGAAACTATGCTTTATACTTTTAGAATTGTACTCGACTGCGAAGAAGATGTTTTTAGAGACATTCAAATACAAGGAAATCAAAACTTTATTGATCTGCACAAGACTATTCAAAATGCGTTCGGTTTCGATAATTCACAAATCGCTTCTTTCTATTTAAGTGATGGCGATTGGAATAAAGGAGATGAAATTAGCATGATGGACATGGCCGGAGAGCAAGGAGAGGGAACCTCTTACTCAATGACCGATACTTCAATTGAATCCTTAGCCGAAACTGACGGACAAAAACTGATTTATGTTTCTGATTTCCTATTAATGTGGTGCTTCTTTGTAGAATTGGTTAAAATTTCTGAACCGATAAAAGGATTTGTTTATCCAAATGTGGCACTATCTATTGGCAATGCTCCAGATCAGTATTCCAAAGATGGCGACATTGAATTTGAAACAGATGCTGTTGAGGGAAAAACTGATGGAGAACAAGATATCTTTGACGACTTCAATGATTTTGACGATTATCAGTAATTTTTGAAATATCTCATCGTTATTTCTGGCCCAACAGCTGTTGGTAAAACTTCAGTAAGCGTTGCTCTTGCTAAACACTATAATTGCGAAATTTTATCAGCTGACTCTCGACAATTCTTTAAAGAGCTCAATATAGGTACTGCAAAACCAACGCACGAAGAAATGCAAGGTGTTACCCATCATTTTATTGGAAACAGGACTATTTCAGAAGACTACACTGCCGGTAAATTTGAATGCGATGCATTAAAAGTACTTGACACTATATTTAAAAAACATGATGTTGCTATTCTGGTAGGAGGTTCAGGTCTTTATATTGATGCTCTCTGCAATGGACTTGATGATGTGCCATTTGACAAAAAATTACGCGATGAATTAACAACAATATACGAAAAAAAAGGAATAACTTTCTTACAACAAGAATTAAAGGACAACGATATTGATTACTTTAATAGAGTTGACAAGAATAATCCTTACCGCCTAATTAGAGGAGTTGAAGTATTTCGTTTAACAGGTAAACCTTATTCCTCATTTTTACAAAAAAAGAAGCTGGATAGACATTTCGAATGTATCAATATAACATTAGAAATGGAAAGAGAAATGCTTTATAAACGAATCAATCTTAGAGTAGACAAAATGATAAATGAAGGACTGGAGACTGAAGTAAAATCATTAATTATGTTTAAAGAGAACACCGCTCTTAAAACAGTTGGATATCAAGAATTCTTCGACTATTTTGATAAAAAAACAACAAAAGAAAAAGCTATAGAACTAATAAAAAGAAACTCTAGAAGATATGCCAAACGGCAAATCAGCTGGTGTAAACGTGACAAAAATGCAGTTTGGATGAACCCATCCAACTTCTCTCTCATCATTAATCATATCAATAGTTGCCTAAATTTAATAAATTAGATATTTCTGTGAAACAACAAGCAACTATAGGTACATTTGTAAATGTGAAAAAAATCTTTACTTTACTTTTTTGCTCACTCTCCCTCCTATTCTCTTACGGTAGTAATAATACTATTGATTCTTTATTAAATCTAATGGATCAACGAGCAGACGATTCCTTAAAAGTTCTGATTTTAATGCAGCTATCTGAACAATATTTTTCAATTGGAGAAGAGGCTAAAACAACATTATTTATCGAAGATGCAATTGGATTATCTGAAAATTTAGATAATGAAAAGTTCGCTGTTGCGATAAAAGTTAAAGCAGCCCGTTTATATGCTAAAATGGGTAATACACAAAAGGCGATTAAAGAATTAGACAAACTTTTAATTTATCACCAAACTATAAATGATAGTGAAAATCTGGCTCAAACACATTCTTATCTTGCTGCAATTTATGACGTTCAAGGCAATCATGCACTAGCGCTTGAAAATTATTATACTGCGTTAGAAATTAGCGAAAAATTGATTGATAAGAAAAATATAGCTAGGAGTTCAGGTAATATTGGTAATATATACCTGTATCAAAAAAAATATTCTGACGCCACAAAGTTTTTTTTTAAATCACTCTCGTTAAGTAAAAAAATTGAATTTTTAGAGGGAATGGCAAATTGCTATAACAATCTTGGTATTGTTCATTATTATCAGGAAAACATGGATAGCGCAATGTTCTATTTCTTCCAATCCGAAATTTTAAAAACAAATCTAAATGACTCAGTTGGTCTTTCTTCGTTATACAATAATCTAGGGGAAATTTATTTTCTCAAAGATAATTACGATAAGGCAATGACTTACCAAGAAAAAGCAAAATCAATTCAGTATAGTGTTAATGACAAGAAGGGACTAGTATATTCTTATATCAATATTGGTGCAATATATGAGAAAAAAGGTCTTTACAATGATGCTATTGATGCGCATCTTCAAGCCATTTCAATCGCTAAAAGCTTGCAGGCCAACTGGCTTATTATGGAGGCTTATTACTTTATTCACAGCGACTATAAAGGAAAAGGGGATTTTAGTCAAGCATTGCATTATTTCTCTAAATATCACCACTTACGTGATAGCTTAAAAACAAATGAAAATACTGACAAAATTGCGGAGCTTTATCTAAAATATGATTCTGGTAAAAAAGATGTCCAAATTCAAGAATTAGAGCAAAAAAACAAAGAGCATCAAGAACTAGCTGAGCGAAAATCAATTAACCAGGCGCTCTTAGTTATCCTAACCTTTTTTCTTTTGACGATAATAATATTAATGATTCGGCAGATCAAGCTAAAAAAAAGAAACAATTTCTTGCTACAAAACATGTTAAATCAAAAAGAAGTATTGCTAAAAGAAGTTCATCACAGAGTTAAAAACAACTTCCAACTTATTTCCAGTCTACTGAATTTGCAAGCTGGTAGCATTAAAGATGCCAATATTCAAACTGCACTTTATAAAAATAAAAATCGAATAGACTCAATGGCGCTGGTTCACAAAAGCCTTTATGAAAACAATGATGTAGTAAATATTGATTTACACAAATATGTTCTCCATCTCGTCAACAATGTTAAATCATCTTTTAATCCGGAAAATAAAGAAATTAACGTTACTATTGAAATAGAGAAAATCATGCTTGAATCCAAACAAGCCACTCCACTGGGATTAATTATTAATGAATTAGTTACAAATGCGTATAAATATGCTTTTGCTAAGCAAAAAAACGGAGAACTGAAAATCTCTATCGTTTATTTTGATGAAAATCATTATTCCCTAATTGTTAAGGACAATGGATCAGGTTTACCTAAAGGTTTTTCAGTGGAAAATTCAAATACCCTTGGAATTGAATTAGTACACTTGCTGTCTGAACAGATTGGGGGAAAACTCGAACTAAAAAGCGAAAATGGTACTATAATCAAAATTATTTTCCCTAAAAACTAATTTATTATTTTTAATTAACCGTACTACTTTTATACCACAACTTATAAATGAAAAAAGAGTTAACCCAAACCTACGACAAAGACGGTAATTTAATCAGCCCAAAATTATCTGATGATTTAAAAAATTATCTTATCGACATTGATGGCACAATAACTGAAGATATCCCTAACGAGGAACCTGAAAGAATGTTAACCTGTAAACCATTTCCAGATGCTCTAGAAACATTAAATAATTGGTATAACGAAGGGCACGTTATTACGTTTTTCACATCAAGAACTGAGGAACACCGGGAATATACTGAACGCTGGTTAGAAATGCATAAATTCAAATATCATGCTTTGTTAATGAATAAACCTAGAGGTGGAAACTATCATTGGATTGATAACCATATAGTAAAAGCAACAAGATACAAAGGCAAATTTACCGATCTTACAACGCAGCTAAAAGAAGTTGAAGTTTTTGAAGATTAACAAAGAGTTTATACTTTAGTAAAAATTAAACGGACAACCAGGATGAAAAGTAATTCAAATTTTTGGAAGCGAGTTATCACATTATTTGTGGTATTAAGTCTTATCGCATGTGATTCGGACCCTTTACCAGAAGAAATAATAGTTGAAAAAGCGCCTGATAGTGAAATATCTTTTGATGATGAAAACGAGGATATGTATAATTTCGTTATGCCTTCTCCATTGCAAATTGCTGCTATTTTTAAAAGAGCTGGATTAAAATACTCGCGAGAAACGACCAACAATATTGATAATGTATCCAATTACACCGACAGAGTGACCAAGGCCTTGAATTTTGGAGTTTATGCCGCTGATTTGTCTTATTGCGTGCTAAACAAACAACCCCAGGACGCAGTTAAATACATGAAAACAATAAAAAAACTTTCTGATGATTTAGGAATGACTTCAATGTTTGGATCATCTAATATGTTCACTAGTTTTGAAAATAACATCAGCAATGATGACTCTTTAATATACATACTTGCTGCAATTCAGGAAAATTTAGATGAGCATTTGGAAAATAATGAAGAGCAATACATGTCAGTAATCTTTTTTGCAGGTGGCTGGACTGAAGGAATGTATATTGGCGCCCAAGTTGCCGCAGTAGGTAATTCATCAATCGCAGCAAGACTTATTGAGCAAATGGTAATTTTAGAGAATGTTATAAAAGCATTAAAAACGTACCCACACGAAAGTAATTTCCTAGATGAAATAATAACTGATTTAGAAGATATTGACAGTACATACCGAAACTTTGAATCATTGAAAGATATTGAGATTGATGACGTTTCTTTTTCAGACTTAACAATTTCGGATAGAGAGCTTGGCTCGATAATTGAAAAAATAGAAGCGCTAAGGTCTAAAATTACTGGTGCAGAATAAAGGCGTTTACATTATGAAAAAAATAATTATCATCTCAGTTGTTGCGCTTTCAATATTAATTGCCTTTACAAGTGCAATTAAAATAGACCAGTCTGGAGAGATTATTGATTCTTGCACTTCTTCAGAAACTAAAAAAAAGTGCAAGGAACTTTTGGAGCCCTATAGTTATGATGCTTCTAAAAGAAGTAGTATTACTTTTAAGAATAAAAAACAAAAGAAGGAACTAGAGATTCCCCTATATATAGGTGAGAAATATCGAATTATCTTTAGTAAAGAAGGTTTACCGCAAGATATAGAGATTAATGTCTATGATCATAAATTTGAGTCAAAGCACAGGAACTTGCTTTTCACTTCTAAAGATTTTCCTTCTGAACAAATAGAATATGCTTGGGAGCCAAAGAAATCTAAAAAAATGTATATTGACTATGATATTCCCCCAACAAACGACACAATAAAAAAAGGCTGTATTGTAATGGTACTAGGCTATTTAGCGAAAGAGGGGTGAGAAAATAACACATTAATTACTTTCTCTGATCCATAATTCAAATGGGTAATTTTAATAAGAAATACTGCGCAATTCCTATATTTGTCCACCATTTTCAAAAATCAAGATGATTAATATTACACTTCCAGACGGAACAATTAGAGCAGTTGAAGCAGGAACAACTGCTCATGAAATCGCGCTCAGTATAAGTGAAGGTTTAGCAAGAAATGTTCTCTCCGCTAAAGTTAATAACGAAGTATGGGATTCTAATAGGCCTATCGTAGAAAGTTGTGATTTAAAATTACTAACATGGAATGATGATGAAGGCAAATCAACAATGTGGCATTCATCTGCTCATCTATTAGCAGAAGCTCTAGAAGTCATTTATCCTGGAGTTAAATTGGGGATTGGACCTTCAATCGAACGTGGTTTTTATTACGATGTTGACTTTGGTGAAATATCATTTTCATCAGATGATCTTCAAAAAGTAGAAGAAAAAATGAAAGAATTGGCCCGAACAAAAAGCCAATATATTCGAAAAGACATCTCTAAAGATGATGCTATTGCCTACTTTACTGAAAAACAAGATCAATACAAATTAGAACTTTTAGAAGGATTAGATGACGGGACTATAACTTTTTATACGCAAGGAAACTTCACGGATTTATGTCGTGGTCCGCATATTCCCAATACAGGATCAATTAAAGCTATTAAACTTCTTAAAGTCGCAGGTGCCTATTGGAGGGGAGATGTTGAAAGAAAACAATTAACTAGAATTTATGGAATCTCTTTCCCTAAAAACAAAGAGCTCATCGAGTATCTCGAAATGCTTGAAGAAGCAGAAAAGAGAGATCATAGAAAACTTGGTAAAGAACTCGAACTATTTACTTTCTCTCAAAAAGTTGGACAAGGATTACCCTTATGGTTGCCAAAAGGTGCTGCACTCAGAGAAAAATTAGAATCTTTTTTGCGGAAGGCGCAGTTAAAATCTGGATATCAGCCAGTTATAACTCCCCATATTGGAAATAAAGAATTATATGTTTGCTCAGGTCATTACGATAAATACGGTGAAGATTCTTTTCAGCCAATTAACACACCTAACGAAGGAGAAGAGTTTTACCTAAAACCGATGAACTGTCCGCATCACTGTGAAATTTACAAATCAATTCCTCGTTCTTATAAAGATCTACCTATACGATTCGCTGAGTTTGGCACCGTATACCGTTATGAGCAAAGTGGTGAATTACATGGTCTAACCAGGGTTAGAGGTTTTACACAAGATGATGCACATATCTTCTGCCGTCCTGAGCAAGTTAAAGAAGAGTTCAAAAAAGTTATTGATCTTGTCCTTTATGTTTTTAATGCACTTGATTTCAAAGATTTCACAGCACAAGTTTCACTAAGACATCATACAGACAGAAATAAATACATTGGTTCTGATGAAAACTGGGATAAGGCAGAAAAAGCAATAATCGAAGCTTCTGCTGAAAAGGGTTTGGATACCGTTGTCGAATATAATGAAGCTGCCTTTTATGGACCTAAGCTCGATTTCATGGTTAAGGATGCTATTGGTAGAACATGGCAATTAGGTACTATTCAAGTTGATTACAATTTACCAGAGCGTTTCGAACTAGAATATATTGGCAACGATAATCAAGCGCACAAACCAGTAATGATTCATCGAGCACCGTTCGGTTCACTAGAAAGATTTGTAGCCGTTTTGATTGAGCATTGTGCTGGTAAATTTCCCTTATGGCTTACGCCAGATCAGTTTACAATTTTACCAATCAGCGAAAGGTTTAATGAACAGGCCCAAAACCTTTTAATTTCATTAAATAATTACGATATTCGCGGCTTCGTTGACGATAGAAACGAAAAGATAGGTAAAAAAATTAGAGACACGGAGCTAAAAAAAGTTCCATATATGTTGATTTTAGGAGAAAAAGAGGTAGAATCTAATACATTGTCTGTCAGGAAACAAGGTGAAGGAGACATAGGATCTTTTACTGAAAAAAGTTTTATAGAATTAATTAATAACCAAATTGAAGCCACATTGGCTCAATAACAAATTATAGGAGGAACCGAGTTATTGCAAAAAGATTTAATAGACGGAATAGAGGTAGACGGGTAGTTAAAGAAGACCCGCACAAAATTAACGACCGAATTATTGCACGTGAAGTGCGTGTGGTAGCCGATGGTATTGAGCCAAAGGTCTACCCCCTAGCAGAAGCTTTGCAATTTGCTGAGGAACAGGAATTAGATTTAGTCGAAATTTCGCCTAACGCCAAGCCACCTGTTTGTAAAATTATAGATTATAAAAAATTCTTATACGAACAAAAAAAGAGACAAAAAGAAATAAAATCTAATGCTTCTAAAGTTGTTATCAAGGAAATTAGATTTGGTCCAAATACTGATGATCATGATTTCAATTTTAAATTGAAACATGCAAAAGGTTTCTTGGAGGACAATGCTAAGCTAAAAGCATTTGTTTTCTTTAAAGGCCGCTCGATTATGTTTAAAGAACAAGGGGAAATAATATTATTACGATTAGCGCAAGAGTTAGAAGATTATGGCGTGGTGGAAAGCATGCCTAAATTAGAAGGTAAACGAATGATAATGTTTATTTCGCCTAAAAAGAAAAAGTAAGAACAATTAATAAATAAGCAATTATGCCAAAAATGAAAACAAATTCCAGCGCGAAGAAGAGATTCAAGCTAACTGGTAGCGGCAAAATTAAGAGAAAGCATGCTTTCAAAAGTCACATCTTAACTAAGAAGTCGACTAAAAGAAAACGTGCTTTAACTCAATTTACCGTAGTTGACAAAGCTGATGTTAAAAGCATCAAGAAGTTACTTTGTATGTAACTAATACTTTGTTAGAAGTTTAAATTTAATAACCAGATAATTAGTTTAAAAGACTCAATAAAATAAGAGCGCTAATTATCAAAAAAAATTAAAATATGCCAAGATCAGTTAACTCCGTAGCAGCAAAAGCCAGAAGAAAAAAGGTTTTAAAGGCTGCAAAAGGATACTTCGGAAGAAGAAAGAATGTGCACACTGTAGCCAAAAATGCCGTTGAAAAAGCAGGGGTTTATGCATACATTGGAAGAAAACAAAAGAAAAGAAATTTCAGATCTCTTTGGATTCAAAGAATTAACGCTGGAGCAAGAATTAATGGTATGTCTTACTCAGAACTAATGGGTAAATTAGCTAATAAAGAAATCGACTTGAACAGAAAAGTTCTTGCAGATTTAGCTATGAATCAACCAGATGCTTTTAAGGCAGTCTGTGATTCTGTAAAATAATCGACTATTCATAATTTTAAAAAGGGAATTGTTAATCCAATTCCCTTTTTTTGTGTCGTAAATTTATATCAATGAATAAATTACTACTAACTAGTTTTATCGCCAGCCTTTCCTTTTCAACTTTAGCGCAAAATCCTGCCATGGATATTTGCCCAATTCCTATAAGTAGTAATGTTCCTTCTAGCCAAGTGTATTCCATCGAAGGAAAAATTGTACAACTAGATTCAATTGTTAACTCTAAACCAACTATACTAATTTTTTATCGCGGTGGCTGGTGCCCGTATTGTAAAAGACAACTCAGTATACTTGAAGAAATCAAGAATGAAATAAGTGAACAAGGTTATCAAATAATTGCTTTAAGTGCAGATCATTATTCTAATTCACAAAAGACTGTCCAAAATAATAAATTGACTTTCCAGGTTTTTTCTGATTTTGAGCAAAATTCAGCTAAAAAGTATGGCATTTCTTTCATTTTAGATCAAAAAACATATAAAAAGTATAAAAATGTGCTTCAGTTCGATCTCGAGAAATGGGGAGGTAATGATAAACACGAATTACCTGTCCCTTCGATTTTTATCATCAAAGAAAAACGAATTCTGTATTCTTATGTAAATCCAGAATATAAAACAAGGTTGGCAGCAGAAGTTCTATTAGCCGTACTTCATAATTTAGAAAACAAAAACTTAGCCACTTATAGAGCTATAAAAAATTCAGAACCGAAAGATGTTCATAGTCCTGAAGCAATAGTTTCAGCACTACTGAGTTCAATTTCAGTTAATAAAGGCGAAACTGCTGATTGGAAGAGATTTGAAACACTTTTTCTTCCCAAAGCACAAATTTCAGTTTTACAATATAAAATAGACACATCTAAATTGCTTAACTTTAGTTTAAAATCGTTTATCGCAAATTCGAGCGCAAATTCAACAGAAAAGGGATTTAGAGAATATAGTACTGGTAATACAATTGAAGAATACAATGGCCTTGCTACTGTCTTTCAAAGTTACGTAGCACTAGAAGGAGAAACTCAAGTAAAAGGGGTTAATACCTACCAATTAGTTTACCAAGACAAACGATGGTGGATTGCTTCTTTGATCTTGACCAGTAATATAAATGGAATCGAAGTCCCTGAGCAATATATTCAAAAGAGTAAAAATTAGAAAGTTTAATAATTTCTTAACATACTCATAACATATTTATATGTTATTTGTCACCAAATTAGTTGAAAATGGATTTTGCAATAATTGTTGTCGTAAGCTGTTTAGCCTCCCTCCTTACATTCTTTTCTGGGTTTGGACTAGGGACAATTCTTACACCTGCATTTATGATGTTTTTTCCAGTAGAAATTGCAATAGCTATGACTGGTATTGTTCACTTCTCCAACAACCTATTCAAACTAGGGTTAATTGGTAAAAACATCAACTATCCTATTCTACTTAAGTTTGGTGTGCCTGCTATGCTTGGAGGTTTTGGTGGAGCAATACTACTGAATGAGTTAAACTCTTTTAATGACCTTATCTCCTACTCTTTTGCAGGATGGATTTTCGAAACAAGAGGTGTTAATTTAGCAATAGCTGGAGTCATGATATTTTTTGCATTTTTCGATCTGATTCCCAAATTAAAAAAATTAGAGTTTTCGTCAAATTTTTTAGTTCCTGGTGGAATATTGAGTGGATTTTTCGGTGGATTATCAGGTCATCAAGGTGCACTAAGAAGTGCATTCTTAATAAAAAGTGGACTGACCAAAGAGCAATTTATTGCTACCGGAGTGAGTGTAGCTTGTTTGGTTGATGTTTCGAGATTATTAATCTATTCTAACAGTGGCAGTTTTGAAAGCGCCACAGATAACCTTACTCTTATATTATCTGCAACAGGAGCAGCATTCATAGGTGCAATCGTAGGTAAGAAACTACTCAAGAAAGTTACAATAGATGCTTTGCAACTCTTTGTCGGATTACTAATCATTGTTCTGGCAATAGGTTTAGCTATTGGGCTATTTTAATATAGAAGACACAGCATTTATAACTGTTTCAGCTTTAATATGAAGTTAATCCCAATTATAAAATTGGTATTTTTGGATAGAAATCAAATCAATTTGTTATTCGAGTTTGACCTAATATATTATTTATGATTGAAAAAATGACAACAGGCGAATGGTTTGTTTTCGGTTTTGTTAGCATCTTATTTTTTGGAGGATTAACAATTTACGTTCGTTACCAAATAAAGAGATTTAAACAATTAAAAGAAAAAAAAGCTAAAAAAAAGCTCTGAAGTGATCGCTAAAGTAGCCAGAATAACTTAGCAAATATAACAAAAGGTATAAGCACGTTTTGTTAATGTCAATAACATTTTGACTATACAGCTTATTTTTCTAATCATCCCAAGAACCGTATCCTCCCTTTAGGTCAATGATTTGAACAAAACCCATTTTAGACATTTTTTCAGCTGCCTTTGCACTTCTAACTCCTCCAGCGCAATAAACTAGAGTTGGTTTTGTTTTATCTAAAGCAGCTATTTTTTCTTCAAAGTCACTTGCTTGGTAATCAATATTTATAGCACCTTCAATTACTCCGTTTTCGCATTCACCGGATGTTCGGACGTCAATCAGCTGGTAATCAGATAATTCTGACAAATTCTTTTTAAAATTAGATGCTGATACCCGTTCAATTTTATTGCTGCCAGAATCTGTATTAGATTCATTTTGTGCACAGCTTGAAACCGAAATAACAGTTATCAAAAAAAGTGATAATAGGGTTTTATTGGTCATCTTCATAGTTAAATTATAATGTGGAAGGACAAACATATTCTGTTACGGGAACACTTGTTTTTATTATTTGATCGAAACCTTCTTCTATGTTAATAATATTGTGATATCCATGCGCTTTTAAAATTGAACACGCTGCCACAGATCTATATCCTCCTTTGCAATGCAGGTAATATTCTTTATTCGAATCAATATTTGGAAAATTATCATTGATATAATCTAAAGGAAATGATTCAGCTCCTTTAATATGTTCAGTAACATATTCTCCGGGTTTCCTTACATCTAAAACATTTAGCTTAGAAGAAAAAGTAGTTTCAAATTCTTCTGGAGTAATAGATTCAATGTCTTCAAGTTCGTTCCCCGCAATTTTCCATACATTGATGCCCCCTTTTAGGTGTCCTAAAACGTTATCATAACCAACACGGGCAAGCCTGAGAACAGCTTCTTCTTCTTTTCCTTCTGGAGCGATTAGAATTATCTTTTGATTTAAGTCAATAATCAATGCTCCAACCCAAAGTGCGAAGCTTCCATTTAATCCAATAAACATTGAATTTGGAATATGTGCACTTGCAAATTCTTGCTCTGTTCTTACATCAAGAACTAACACATTTTCTTGCACTGCTAATTCTTGAAATTCGAATATAGGAATTGCCTTATTTCCTTGGCTCATAACCTCGTCAATTTCTTGATAACCTGACTTATTCATCATCGCATTTTTCGGAAAATACTGGGGTGGCGGAAGCATACCATCTAACACTTCAGCAACAAACTCTGCTTTAGTCATATCCGCTCGTAAAGCGTAATTAGTGGCTTTCTGATTTCCAAGAGTATCTGTTGTTTCTGTACTCATGTTCTTTCCGCACGAAGATCCAGCACCATGAGCCGGATATACAATTAAATCATCGTTAAGCGGCATTATTTTGTTTCTTAGTGAATCGAACAACATTGCTGCTAAACCTTCTTTAGTAAGATCAGACTTGATTGCCAAATCTGGTCTCCCAACATCGCCAATAAACAATGTATCTCCTGTTACAATTCCATGGTCTTTGCCATTCTCGTCAATCAATAAAAAAGTACTAGATTCAAGTGTATGACCAGGGGTGTGTAACACCCTAATAGTTGCATCACCGACTTTAAACTCTTGTTGATCAACCGCTTCAATTATGTCAAAATTTGTATTTGCTGTTGGACCATAAACAATTTTAGCGCCAGTTTTCTTAGCTAAATCAATATGTCCAGAAACAAAGTCTGCATGAAAATGAGTTTCGAAAATATATTTAATAGTAGCTCCGTTTTCAGCAGCCATATCAATGTATGGTTTTGTTTCTCTTAACGGGTCAATAATGGCAACCTCTCCTTTCGATTCAATATAATAAGCCGCTTCTGCCAAGCAATCTGTATATATCTGTTCTACTTTCATACTTCTACTAATTTATTTACCCAAAATTAAGATCAACGTTTCATTTAAACTGTAACCAAAGTTACAGATTTCTATCGCTCTGATTTGCGATGTCTTTAAATTTATATTCTTCGTTTTCATCGCTAATTTCGCTCCCCTTATAAAAATCTAATGCATCAGCTGTTCTAATAAATAAACTATTTTTACCGATTAGATGGATTAATTCACTTTTCACAATCACGTCACGCACGGGTCCAATAACATCAGCCATACTAAATTTTATTCCTCTAGCTCTAAGTTCGGTTATCACTCTAAATAACATATTAACAGCACTAGAATCAAGATGATTAATGGCTTCTGCATCCAAAATAACAAGTTTAAGTTTATCTCCTTTCTTCTCAACCATTTCAAATAAATTGTCTCTAAAATAATTACTGTTAGCAAAGTATAATTGACCATCAAATCTAAAAATCAAAACATCTTCTAATTGCTCGACATCTTTAAACCTGTTAATGTTTCTAAAATATTTTGTCCCCTTAAAATTTCCTAACTCGGCAATATGCGGACGAGCACTTCTAAAAATTAGCATTCCTAAAGACAGCATTACTCCTACTAGAATTCCATCTTTTATGCCTACTGTAAGCGTGACAAGAAAAGTAACAAGAAGCAAAAGCAGATCATCACGTTTGTAATTCCATAACTTCTTTGGAAATTTAAAATCTATTAAACCGAATACCGCAACCATTATTATTGATGCCAAAACCGCTTTAGGTAAATAATAAAACCAGGAGGTAATAAAAAGCAAAGTTGACCCAACGACCAAGGCACTTATCATCGCAGCTACTCCTGTTTTAGCTCCTGCTTGATCATTAACTGCTGAACGTGAAAAACCTCCAGTAGATGGATAAGATTGGAATAATGCCCCACCAATATTAGCCAAACCAAGTGCGACTAATTCTTGATTAGCTCTAATGTTATTTTCACCATGCTTTTCTTCAATTGCTTTCCCTATAGATATCGCCTCCATGAAGGCAATTAATGCTAGTGTTAAAGAAATTGATAAGAGTTCATTTAGTGGCTTGTTATTAAAATTTGGCAACTTAAATTCAGGGAGTCCTTCTGGAATATCACCTACTATACTTATACCAGTACTGGAAAGATTGGCAAATTTAACAATGAGTATACTTACAACAACTACAGCTAATGCTGCTGGTATTTTGTTATTTATTCTTTTTAACACCAAAATCAAACCAATTCCTGATATACCGATTAGAAACGTAGTTAAATGAACACTTGAAATTTTTGAAAACATATCTATCAAAATTTCATGAGCATGATTACTTCGAACAATATCAATTCCTACAATATATTTTAGCTGATTTAATCCAATTATTATGGCTGCAGCAGAAGTAAACCCGCTGATAACAGGTTTTGACAAGAAATTAACCAAAAATCCTAGTCGAAACACTCCGAACAATAATTGAATTGTTCCCATCATAAAAGCAAGCAGCACGGCCATTTCAATATAATGATCTGAACCTGCAATAGCTATAGTGGTTAAGCCAGCAGCAACGAGAAGAGAATCCATAGCTACTGGGCCGATGGCAAGCTGCCTAGACGTTCCAAAAATCGAATATATAACTTGTGGCGTTAGAGCTGCATAAAGACCGTATACTGGAGGTAAGCCGGCTATTAACGCATAGGCCATTCCCTGCGGAATAAGCATAATACCCACAGTAATGCCAGCAAAAAAATCACCTCTGAAATATTCCTTCTTATACGAAGGCAACCAAGATAATATAGGTATAAGGTTTTTTAACATTAGTGAAACTTAAATACAAAGTTAATAGACTATATTAGTTGTACCAGTATCATTTGTTACTCTAAAAATTGAGTACCTCAATTCGATTTCGGTGTAGTTCTATTTTTCCGTTTTTTTCAAGTGTTTTAAGTAATCGAGAAACTACGACCCTACTAGTATGGAGCTCATGAGCGATATCTTGATGAGTCTTACTTATCGTTGTTGAACCATGTAATTTAACAGAATCTGTAAGGAATTTATATAACCGTTCGTCCATTTTCATAAACGCGAGCGAATCAATTGTCTCTAGCATTTCCATTAAACGATTATTATAACTTTCGAGCACAAATCCTCTCCAGGATTTAAACTTTATGAGCCATTCTTCCATTTTTGCTACTGGCACCAATAACATTTCAGCATCGGTCTCTGCTATAGTCCTGATTTCGCTCTTTAGCCCCCCCATAGAACAAGTTAATGTCATAGTGCAGGTATCTCCATTTTCTAGAAAATAAAGGAGAAGCTCATCCCCTTCTTTATCTTCTCTCATTACTTTGATTGCTCCTTGAAGTAATAGTGGCATTACCTGAATTTGTTCGCCAATATCTATAAGCACATCGCCTTCCTTGACTTTACGAACTCGTGAAATTGAAACGATTTCATTTACTAATGCATCCTCAAAAACAAATCCATAAAGCTCTTTAAACCTATCTATTAGCTCCATAATTTAGCAAGTTCATTGAAATTTTTCTTTCCCTTAAGGTAATATTGAATGATAATTGAAGCTTGATAAACATTCGGAGGTAAACTAAAGTCTTGATTTTGCCTCTTCTTATAGGTTACTGAATATAATCGATAAAAACTAAAATGAGCTTTAAGAACCGCCAAAATATTAGCAAATTCAAAGCGAATTAAGAACTTTACACCTGCCAAACCATCAAGCAGCATTCTAAATGCCAATATTGTAATAAGGCTTTTTTGAGGATGATTTTTCACCAACATAAAAAGACTATTTCTAAAATTTAAGTACGTTTTCTTTGGGTTATTTTTTTGCAATGTTCCACCACCAACATGATAAACTGTTGATTTTGGTTCACACATTATCTTATAACCTCTGTTCTTTAATCGCCAACAAAGGTCAATTTCTTCCATATGAGCGAAAAAGTCAATATCGAGACCTCCAACCTCATGGTATGCTTTGGATCTAAGAAATAAACATGCTCCTGTTGCCCAAAATATTTCAATTGCATCATCGTATTGGGTTTTATCTTCTTCTAATGTGTCGAAGATTCTTCCTCTACAGAATGGGTAACCAAACATATCAATAAAACCACCTGCGGCACCAGCATACTCGAAAAACTTATTATTTGAATAACTCTTAATCTTTGGTTGGCAAGCTGCTATGGAATCATCATTATCCATTAACCTAATAATAGGTTGAACCCAATTATCTGATACTTCAACATCTGAATTTAGAAGTACGTAGTAATCAGCTTTTATTCTTTCTAAAGCTTCAAAATAACCACCTGCATACCCTTTGTTTTCTTCTAGCTCTATACGATTTACATCGGGATGATACTCCCTTAAATATTGCATTGAATCATCGGTAGAAGCGTTATCTGCCACCCAAATTTCTGAACCTACAGAGTTCTTTATTACACCTGGCAAAAATTGTTTGAGGAATAATACCCCATTATAGTTAAGAATAATAACTGCAACCTTTGCCACTTCCTTATTTCGGAGTATCGAAATATTCATCGGTACGCGTACCGTAAGAATTTTCTGGGTTCATCTGATCAGGGTTCGTCCCTGGTTCTGTGCGTTTCTGTATTATCATTTTCCAGCGATAATTATTAACTTCTCCGTAAGCATCTGAATGAATTAACTCAAAATCATTAGTTGCTAGCTCTTTAGAATAAAATACAAATTTGATATTAGTTCTTCTATCAGTCTTATAATAATGCCAGATTTCGTATGGATAAGTATTAGGTTCTTGTTTCCTTTCAGAAATCACATTTGGCGGACCGTATTGTAAATAGACTCTACCCCTGTCTGTTTCGAAACCAAAATCTATCGGTGATTTAAAAATATCTTGAACAGTATTTAATTTCAACTTATAATCGTTCCACGATTTTTCTGGGTTCATCGGATTTCTTGAT
Organism: uncultured Flavobacteriales bacterium; assembly: GCA_905480125.1. Taxonomy (GTDB): domain Bacteria; phylum Bacteroidota; class Bacteroidia; order Flavobacteriales_G; family NORP312; genus NORP312. The sequence goes on from CAJQPE010000009.1 coordinate 41,154, forward strand.
TGCCAAAAACTAATAAAAAACTTTTGCTTCATTTCTAAACTGCCGTCCTTTTCTAGCTGATTACGAACGAAATTTCGCTCCAATTGAGATGAAATTGGATAAACGCTAGCTATATACATATTCATTGTGTCTTGATTAGTTATTTGCGAGACAAATCCTAAATCGATAATTGAACGTAAATCTGCTGCACTCATTTCTGCTGCTGGGTTACTTCTCTGAAAAAATGTTTTTCGAATTTTTATTAATTCGTTGGTCCTGTTGCGAACCTCCACAACTAATTGATAATTACCTGAAGGAAGATCATCGATGGCAAACTCTCCTAAAACAACATTTACTGGAGTTGCATCATGCCGGACAAACCTTTTATATCTCGCCATTACCATATTTGTCTGATAAGATTCTATGTAATAATTAACAAGATACTTCTCGCCTGCTCCCAATATTTTATTCGTATTGTATACCTCTGCGTAAAAACCTATTTTATCCATATTTGATGGATAAAAATTAGATACATAAGGAACAACATCATATCCACTTTTTGTTATTATAGATTCCGTTTCCGATTTTGTAAATGACTCTACAAACTCTATATCAGATATGGTAATTGAATCTGTACCGAAATTTAACTCTATAGGTTGATATGATATAAATGGTAATTCTTGAGAATGCATGTCTGCTATTTGAATCTCAAGCTCATAAGCACTGTTAGGCAATGAGAAGCGCTGTTGGTCTACAAAATTTATGAAACTAGATATAGTGTCCTCTAGCTCGGGGCTCAGTAAATTATATTTTTTAAAGTTAATAATTTCTTCACCGTCTTTGAACACAAGTGTGACTTCAATTTTTCCTTGAAATTTACCATTTTCATTTTGCCTATATTCTACAGAGTTACCAATAATCGACATATAAGTTTCTATGTATGGACCTGACTCAGGAGAATAAAATGATTTATACGAGAAAAACGCTTTTAATTTCTCGGCATTCGCTGTATGAGAAATCATTAAAATAGTAAATACTAGAAGGGCACGTGTCATCATTTTGTTGTGAACTACAAAGCTAATAAAATTAGCAGTTTCGAGTGTTATTCTATTTTTTGTAAAAAAGATCATTTAGTATTTCGATATTCAAATGTATTTATATTTTTGCAGCGGAGAATTGGCAGAGTGGTCGAATGCACTAGTCTTGAAAACTAGCGTACCGCAAGGTACCGAGAGTTCGAATCTCTCATTCTCCGCCACTATAAAAAAGCCCCTTTTGGGGCTTTTTTATGCTTTACATTTTCACATTCGACATAATTCAATACTACGTATTTGTTACGTTTTTAGTGCTAAGTACTTAGTAAATGGTAGGTATAGGTTGACGAGTGGTCATAACTATCCAATGCACAGCAACTTTTAATTTACAAGAACCATATTCGTCTTATAAATAAAATTGACATGAATTATCATGTCAATATAGTTTTCGATAAACAACTCTGATAATTATTAGCTTTTAACGCATAAACTTTCCGGTAATTCCAACCGCAGGAATTACATAGGTGTAAAATCCTTGAGGCAGGTTTTTAGTTGACAAATGGCCTATAGATAGTGACTTCACATGCTGACCAGCTGCATTATAAACCAAAATATCACCAATATCTTCTTTTTCCGGATTATCAATAAATAGTTTATTAGCTGCATAATAAACCTCAACTCTAGTTTCTATTATTTCAGCTACAGCATTAATAATTGTATTGTAAATTAGTGCTAAGTCATCAATCCAAATTTGACTACCAACAACTGCATTAAAACCATCTGAGCTGGAAATGAGATTTACCGCTTTAGACGGTGTATTCGAATTTCTATACTCGAAAGGGACCGAAAACCTTGTGTACTGACTAACCGAAGAGCTAGGAGTTACAAATCGAGCGTGAGCAATCGTATCTTCTGTCCCATTTTTTAAAACCATCTCAACTGTTCCTCTATCGCTTCCCGATTGTGAATATTTATAATACCCTACCAAGCTATCTGGTTTTTCAGCAAAAGATACACCGCCAGTTACACCATAAGGAGATGTAGTTTGGATGTCTCCAGTAGCCGCTACACCATTTATATCTGGGTTGTTCGGAGGGAAAACCGGTGGATTAATTGTGACTAATTTAATACAATACGAGCCTGATCTTGCGTCAGTAGATTTAAAACAAGTTTGGCCAATGGTGCTAGCTAAAATACCCAAAGCAGTATTAACAGTATTCCATCCAGTTGGTTTATCTTCCATCCCGGATGATGGGTTATCCCAGTTCTCAAAACCACCATTTTCCATCTGCTGACCAAAAGATGAGATACTAATAAAAATAAAAATGGATGTAATAATTTTTTTCATAATCCAAATGTAAAATATTTGAACTATGAAATTGAATTATTGCCCAATTAGTTCAAGGGCTGTTTCTTGACAACCTGGATCACAGGTTGTAACAAACGTATTAATGTCAAGTAATACACACATGTCTTTTCTCGAAACATCTGTTGCTCTAAAAAACCCAATTGCGCCTTCAGACATGTTGGAAGGTGGATTAGCTGGAGGCCCATCAAATGGGCTACCTCTAAATGTTTCTAACTGCAAACCGTACAAATAATCATAGTACCCTTCACTTATCGATTTCATTTCAAGCATCATTGTTTTGTTATATGGGTCAACTTTTTCAGTATCAATCAACACAACCAAAACACCTACAAAATCAGAACCATCAACAAACTCATCATCACCATACCATTTTTCTGTTACAGTGTCTGAGATTAATATACCATCTTCATAATAATTCCAAAGATAATAATCACCCAATCCTTTTGGCTCCTGGGCCGACATTAAAATTAAATATTCATCACCTAAAAACAAACTTGTTGTGTCTCCTGGAATCAAAAAAGCACAATCAATATCTCCAACAGGATTCAATGTTTCTCGAGCCCAATAGTAATTGCCATCTTTCTCTATAGACAATAAATAATCTTGATTTTCATAACCTCGAACAGTATCTAATGTTTCATAAATACCTGGCTCTATTTCAGTTAAAATATGAGTATATCTAGCATCTTGTATAGTAACGTTAGCACCTTTAACTGGGGGTGCAGGATTATCATTAAAAACATCTGTACTATAAGTAAGTTCTACTCTATGAGCCATAGTCATAGTGTTAATTTCCCCATCTATAACGATAATTGGATCTTGGTTACCAACATTAAAATCAACTACTTCTGTACACCCTGACAAAGCAACTGATAGTGATAATAAAATTATTTTTTCAATCTGCTTCATTAAAATTTAAAATTATATGTTATCGAGGGAACTATATCAAATAAGTATGTCAATTTTGCATCGTACTTATTCGGATTTGCATCGTTTTGAACGAAGTTAATAGCATAAGGGTTTTTTCTACGATAAACATTATAAACAGAGAAATTAATACCATGCTCATACTTTTGCTTGATTTTTTTAAGGTCGTAAGTTAATGCAAAGTCTAAACGATGGTAATCAGGCATTTTACCTCCGTTACGCTCAGAATAAATAGTTACAAGTTGACCTTGATATTCATATTTACCAACAGGAACTGTCATTGGCGCGCCAGTAACATAAACCCAGTTAGCTGATAAATTTAAGCGATCTGTAAAATCGTACGCGGCCACAATTGCAATATTATGCCTTCTATCATGATTTGCTAGATATGGATTTCCATTATTAATACCAGGAGTTTGTTTAATGGTTCTTGACAGGGTATAACTTATCCACCCGGTTAAATTACCTTTTTGCTTGTTAATATATAATTCGAGGCCATAAGACTGTCCATCGCCTACTCTTATTTCGCCATCTAATTTCCGATTAAAAATTAAGTTAGCATGATCTTTCCAATCAAGCTGATTGTACATTTTTTTATAATACACTTCAACAGAAGTTTCAAACATGTTTTTTTTGAAATTCTTAAAATATCCCATTGCAACTTGATCTGCCAATTGAGGTTTAATATTTGGACTACTAGCCACCCAAATGTCTATCGGTGTTCCGCCTGAAGTATTGGTTGCTAAATGCAAATATTGACGCATTCTGTTATAAGATGCTTTAACAGAGCTGACATCATTAATTTTATATTTAATTGAAATACGTGGCTCTGGACCGTGATAATTGTTGTAAAGATTAAAATTATCATGATATGCATTGGTGTCAGCTACTTCATAGTTTTCATCATAAACTAACACAGTATCACTTGGGTTATAATACCCATCTGGATTATAGTCTAATTTTCCGTTTTTAAAAGTAATATTTGTCTTATTTTCATTGTAAAATTGAGTTGAATTTGAAAAGATTGAATATCGAAGACCGTATTGGGAACTCCATCGATTTCCAATTTTCATCTCATTAGAGATATAAATAGCGTTTTCCCATGCGTATTTATTAGCAATTGCAATAGAATCAAATTCACTATCCGGATTAATTGGATAAAATTCTGCCGGGATAAGTTTATAAAAAGTAGATTCCCAGCCAAATTTTATGGTATTCTTTGTGTTTAAATAATAGGTGTAATCATTTTTAAGTGAATTGTTTTTCACTCGCGAATTCCATTCGAAAGCATTATTTCCTTCGGGGATACCAATTTGATAATCAAAATTACTTTTTATATAAGTTAGATTAGAAAAAAGTTTATCTGAAAACAAATGATTCCAGCGCACTGTTCCGGTTTTGTTTCCCCATGTAATACCAAAAGAATTGTTCAAACCTAATGCATCTCTTCCTGAGTAATAAGAAGCAAATATCCTGTTTTTGTCGTTAATTTTAAAGCTTGTTTTACCATTTAAATCATAAAACCATAAATCACTATTTTGAATTTCTTCTCTGGGACTAAGTGGAGTAAAAACATCAATATATGTTCTTCTTCCCGAAAGTATAAACGACCATCTGTCTTTAATAATAGGTGCTTCAATGGTCAAGCGGCTAGATATAATACCTATACCACCTGAAACAGATAACTTTTTTTGATTTCCCTCTTTCATTCGCACATCTAAAACCGAAGATAATCTTCCCCCATATTCCGCTGGTATACCCCCTTTATAAAGCTGTGCACCCTTTATGGCATCTGCATTAAAAACCGAAAAAAAACCAAGTAAATGCGAAGCATTGTAAACCGAGGCACCATCGATCAATATTAAATTTTGATCTAAACCACCTCCACGAACAAAAAATCCAGTTGAACCTTCACCTCCAGATTGAACTCCTGGTAATAATTTTATCGCTCTCAAAATATCAACTTCTCCCATCAATGCAGGGATTTTTTTAATAGTTTCCATTTCCATTTTAACAACACTCATTTCAATAGATTCTACATTATTATTTTCAGCCTCACCAACTACTTCAAACTCTTTAAGCACTTCCGCATTGGTACCTAACTCGGTGTCTTTCTTTAAATTCTGAGAAAGTTCAATGGTCTCAGTTATCGGAGCAAATCCAACAAATGAATATGTTACAGTGTAATTGCCTTGAGGGATTGTTAAGGAATAGTATCCATAGATATTAGTTACACCACCAGTACCTAATTCCTTAACGAAAATTTGTGCACCAAGCAGTTCTTCTCCTGTTTCTGCATCTGTAACATAGCCACTAATTGTAAACTTATTTTGCGCAAATGAAACAGAAAGAATAAGTATGAATAAAAAGGTTAAAATTCTGGCTAACATGTTTCTTAATTTCTAACGCTCGCAAAGATGAATCATTTTTAACTTTATTCCCAACTTTAAAAACAATCGGAAACATAAATTGTTCAATATTCGAGTAGTAAATTCTAATCAACCAAACCAAGACCTTGGCGAATAATAACGGCTTCGCCCTTAGTACAATCAATAACAGTTGAGGCTACATTTTTACCGTATCCACCATCTATCACTAAGTCAATGTCGTTTGAATATTTTTCATGAATTAACTCTGGATCTGTTGTGTATTCTACCACCTCATCATCATCATGCACTGAAGTAGAAACTATTGGATTACCTAATTCTTTTACCACATCACGAATAATGTTATTATCTGGCACTCGAATTCCAATGGTCTTTTTATTTGCCTTGAACAATTTAGGAACATTATTACTCGCGTTTAAGATAAATGTAAACGCACCCGGAAGGGCTTTTTTCATCATTTTGAAAACTGAATTATCCATCGGTTTGCAGAAATCAGATAAGTGGCTTAAGTCATAGCAAATTAGAGAAAAGTTGGCATCCTTCAACCTAACACCTTTAATTCGAGCCATTTTTTCAACAGCACGACTATTGAACAAATCGCAACCAATAGAATAAACAGTATCGGTAGGAAAAATAAATAGCCCGCCTTTTTTGAGGTGAGCTACTACTTTCTGGATTTCCTTTTGATTAGTATTTTTTGGATATATTTTTAGTAACACTATACTTTAACTTCTTGACTTTTTGCGTGATCTGCTAAAAAAGTTGCTAAACCATTAGTGGTTAGCGGGTGATTAACCAATGCCAAAATCGCACTTAATGGTCCTGTCATTACATCAGAACCAATTTGTGCGCAATTAATAATATGCATCGGGTGACGAACAGAAGCAGCGAGTATTTCGGTTTCGTAACCATAGTTGTCATAAATCAATCGAATTTCTTCAATCAATCTAAGGCCATCAGTAGAAACATCGTCAAGTCTTCCAATAAATGGAGAAACATAAGTTGCACCTGCTTTTGCTGCAATAAGAGCTTGACCAGAAGAAAATATCAATGTACAGTTGGTCCTAATTCCTTTATCCGAGAAGTACTTCAATGCTTTTATACCATCCCTAATCATTGGAATTTTTACAACGATTTTATCGTCTAAAGCTGCTAATATCTCACCTTCCTTTATCATTCCTTCAAAATCGGTAGCAATCACCTCAGCACTTACTTTATCATCAACTAAATTACATATTTCGCGATAATGCTGTAAAATGTTTTCTTGCCCTATAATTCCCTCTTTAGCCATAAGAGATGGATTTGTTGTTACTCCATCTAAAACTCCTAATTCTTGTGCTTCTTTAATTTGTTCAAGGTTTGCTGTATCAATAAAAAATTTCATGGTTTATAGTTTTATTTAATGCAAAAATACAATTGTTTGTTACTGAGAATTTCGAAAGTAATCAACAGTTGTTTATAAGTTGATTTACTGTTTGTCATGATAAGTCTATTCTATAGCTTAATTTGCTAAAAATTTAGAAAAATGAAAAACCTCATTTTAACTTTAACAATAATATCATTATCGCTATGTTCTTTTGGTCAAATAATAGAGCCTGCATCGCCTTATAACTTCGCTGCCGGAGCTAGAGCCGGTTTTTTAACTGCTGGAACGGCCAAGTACTTCCTACTTGAACAAATCGCAATAGAAGGTATTGTGGGAATCCGATCTTTTCAAGGGCCGCATGCCTCACTTTTAGGGGAATATCACCTAGCTCATGTATTTAATATTGAAAATATGTATATGTTTTTTGGTGGAGGGGCGAACATAGGTTACGCCAGACGAACAAGTACAGACATTAATGGAGTTTCTAAAACCTTATCATCTGCTTATTTCGGATTAGAGGGAATATTCGGTTTTGAATATAACTTCACTCAGCTAATCGACTTCCCTTTAGCTATAAGTATAGACGTAAGACCTGGATTTGATACTTACCCTTCTCTTAGACCTATTTTTGGTGCTACAGGTATCTCTATTCGGTATATTTTTATTTAGCTATAAGCTAACGGAGTATTCAACAACAAAAATATGTTCTGAGACTGCATTAACTTGATACAGCTCTTGCTGAAACATATAGCCTGTTTTTATTTCCATTTTATTGGGCAAATCCCAATTCAGTCCAACGGCAATTCGGTAAGCATCAACTTCAAAATTATTTGATAAATTGTAGAATAACTCTGAAGCAAGATAAGGTTCTATTTTCTTATCAACATCTAATTTAAACTGAACCTTATTTCTCCAATATGAGTTTGGGAGAAAATAATTTTCAGAATTGTACAAATCAGAAAAACCCATTTGATAAATGGTTCTGTACTGCAGTATAACAGGTTTCATTTTCTTTTTCAAGACTAAACGGACTTGAGCCCGATGTCTTGTTTCCCAGGAAGTTCGGAAATCATTTTTTTGTGAAAATCGATACGAGAAACCAAAAGATACTTTCTGATTTAACTTATAGCCTATTTGAAAATCTAATAGCCCAGAGCCAATTTTAGAATAATTCTCTTCTAATCGCAGTTGAATATTAGTAGACAGCGTTAAAGGTTTCGCAAGCTTTTTTTCCGCTGATAACCCTATTCGTGAACCAAAATCATGATATTGAGCTTGTACTGAAAAAAGCCCAAACAGAAATAATAATATTATTACAACTAATCGCAAAAGAGATTAATGCTGTTCTATTGTTATATCCAAAACAAGCTCACCTCCTTTTGACGCTATTATTCCAGAAACCTCTTTTGGCACTAGATTAATACCACAACCATCGCAACCAGAATAAGCAAATACAGTATAATTACCCATAATTAGGTTGGAAAAACTGTAATAACCGTTTGCATCAGTATCTACTTTATCAAAGTGAGCCGAGTCAGTATCGTATACTAAATAAACTCTTTGTAATTCATCTATATATGGATTGCCTACAGGAGTTGATCCAGAATATTGTTGAGTCCATACACGGCCTGAAATTACTCCAGTTCCATCATCAACAGCAACCTCTTTTCGCAAGTTTATATCAGTGTTAGAAGCCTCCGATTTATTTTTATCTAAACTAATTTCGTAGACAACCTCCTGCTTATCGCTATCACATGTATTGCAATCCTCGAAAGCAATAATTTGGTAATCACCCTTTCTCAAGTAATCGAAATGATATGAACCGTCAACATAAGAATCCACATCATCATCAAAAAAATTATTTTCACCATAAACGATGTACACTTTTTCCTTTTTGGCAATTTCCGTGTTTATAAGCTTGTTATTGTGGTCGTGCCGATCATAAGAAATGACTCCCGAAATAATCCCTTTACCCCCTTCTCCTTCAGGCTTACTACATGAAATTAAACCAATTAAAATACTCAGAATTGAAATTTGAAAAACACGCATCTTACTGAATTATTACTTTGCCTTTGACTGATTTACCATTTGTTTCTAGCCGATAGAAGTATACTCCAGGTTTTAAACTGTTAATCTCAATTTGAATTTCCTCAAACTCATCTTTACTTGACTTAACTAAACGACCATCGACACTAAACAACTGAACTGATTCTAGAACTTGCTCTCCGACAAAATTAAGTAAATCATACGCTGGATTTGGAAATACCGAAACATAAACCGCATTTTTTAATTCGCCTAAAGAGGTTGGCAAAAAGTCAAAACTACCACCGCTAGATTCACTCCAATTTAAGGGATCGTTACCATAATGATTATTAACAATTCTATCCAAACGATTACCCGTTCCATCAGAATTAATAGGCCAAGGGACAGTATCTGTATACTCAACTTGATCTATCAAAACATAAGGCGTATATATAACGCCTGTTGATAATGTATCTCTTCGTTCTGGAGCCATTACTCGTATATTATCACTTTTATTACTCAATTTACCTCCATATTGATAAACCTTCACAAAAGAAGGAATAACGTTCGCTGACCTAAAATACGACATGGTTGTATCAGTTAATATTACATATTCTTTTGGTTGCAAAGACAAACCCGCATCGAACACGAAATCAATTCCTTTAACTATCCAAGTAGTATCAAGTATAGTTGCGTCCCAGTGCTCGTAATAGAGATTTACAACACTATCCGATATATTTTGCAGCACTACATATTCCTCGTGTGTTGGCGCTGGGGGCGTTCCATTAACCGAGTTATAATTGATATGAGTTATCACTACAGGACCAACTTTTGGAGAATCATTAGCTATACCTAAAGAGGTTGATGGCTGAGCAACAAAATAGTCATCGCCTTGACTATTAGTCCAACTTCCAAAAGATACCCCATTAAACTGAGCCCCAAACTCATATCCTGTTGCATATCCTGTTAAAATACTATCAGCATCTGCTGAAAATAAAATTGCATGATCTCCGGTTCTATTAAAAGTGAAGCCATTTGTATCTGGATTCAGCTCCAGTTCATCAAATACAATATACTCCCCCGCATTAATAGTTGTTCCCAAAGGTATTATAAAACCCTGTGGATTGTTTCTATCGTCACTTAAAAACCATCCACCTATATCAACTGAGCTTGCGGAAGAATTATAAATTTCAACCGCATCATATTCTGGTGGATCGGTATGAGTAAGGCATTCCGTTATAATGATTTCTGGAAATACTGGAGGTGTGCCATCGTCCATTCCTGGCGAACCACAGGTATCTGCACTAACTCTCCATTCCTTGCCCAATTTTTGATTGGTAGTTGGATTCGTCTCTACTGGCACAATTGACCAACCACTTCCATCAGCTAAAACTGGCCAAGGGAAATTATCGTTATAAGTAATACTCAGAAATGTATCCACTGGGAACAAAGAAGCCAATCTTATTTTCTCCCCTTTATTACTTAGTGTATCTGAATACTGGCCAAAGAAATTTGTAGTTGGATATTTTAATTTAAAATTGGTAGAGTCTGCTACTAATACCATAAACTCACCTCCAGAAATAAGAGTTCCGTTTGGGAAAGTAAAGAAAATGCCCTCTGCAAAGCTAAAGCCTCCCAAATTAATAATCGTACTACCCGTATTCTTAATTTCAATAAAATCGAGACTAGAACCCATCATCCCATTATGATCTGGCGCATTATACATGATTTCAGTAATCTTGACATTGGTATATGTTTGAGCTGAAAGCAGCGAAACAAAGAACATCACAACAAAAAATGAAAATACTTTTTTCATGAGATTATTAAAAGTTAAATTACGTTGTCGAAAGTACGCATTTCATTAATATTAAATTATCATAAGGTGTTTGAATTATGCGACAGTTAAAAGATAACACTATTAAGTTTATCACCGGTATAATTCTAGATAGTTTATCTCAATAATTGCAAATCTTAATATCTTTGCAGTCCATGTACAAATCGATATTTCGGCCAATATTATTTTTAATTTCTCCTGAAAGGATTCATCATTTGATTACAGGAGGTATAAAGATAGCATGTAAAATGCTTGGGGGGAAAGTATTCTTGAGAGCAATTTACCTATTGAAATCTCCTAAATTAGAACGAGAAGTTTTTGGCATTAAATTTCCAAATCCAGTTGGTTTGGCTGCTGGATTTGACAAAAATGCAGAGTTTTATAAAGAGCTTAGTTGCTTTGGGTTTGGTTTTATAGAAATCGGAACTGTTACTCCGTTGAGCCAGCCTGGGAATCCAACACCGAGGATGTTCCGATTACAAAAAGATAGAGGCCTAATTAACAGAATGGGGTTTAATAACGAAGGCGTAGAAGCTGCTGCTTTGAGATTGAAAGACAGAAACCCGAAGCTTATAATTGGCGGGAATATTGGTAAGAATACTGCTACATCCAACGAAAATGCAGAACAGGATTATATTACGGTTTTCGAAAAACTACATCCATTTGTAGATTACTTTGTTGTGAATGTAAGCTGTCCTAATGTTAAGAACTTAACAAAACTTCAAGACACAGATTTCTTAATTGAGCTTTTAAACAAGCTCAAAAAATTTAATTCTGAACAAAAGAAGGCAAAACCAATTCTACTAAAAATTGCCCCTGACCTTAACGATAGTCAATTAGATGAAACAATAGAAATTGTTGCACAAACAAAAATTGATGGAATTATTGCAACGAATACAACCACAAATAGAGAGAACCTAATAACGTCAAAAAGTGAAGTTGAAGCAATTGGTAACGGTGGTTTAAGCGGCACGCCGGTCGCTCAAAGATCAACAGAGGTAATAAAATATCTACACACAAAATCGAATGGAGCGTTTCCGATTATCGGTGTTGGAGGCATTCATTCTGCCGAAGACGCGATGGAAAAACTTGAAGCTGGAGCTTCACTGGTGCAGATTTATACAGGATTTATCTATTCAGGGCCTGGGCTAATAAAAGAAATTAACAAGAAAATTCTAGCTACTTCCTAATTACTAAAACCTTAGTTGTTACGCTCCCAACTTCAACAAAATAAACTCCTTCAGTTAATTTAGCAGTTGAGATTGTAATTGATTCTTTTCCCTTAACAGAAATATCTTCAACCAATACGCCTAACATATTTATCACTTTAACTGTAGCTGTTTCTGAATTATTCCAAGCTATTTTGATGAAATTACTTGCAGGGTTTGGGTACACATTAATTTCCACTACCTGATTATTTACCAACTCAACCCTAGTTCCTCCTCCAGGTTGAATCCTACCATTAATATCATATTTGGCAAAGAACTCCCATATTTTAAATGATGCATTTATATCTCCATTAACAATAGTACCAAACGAAAATGCTCCAGGCCATGTATGCCCTCCATCGATAATTTTATAAAGCTCTACTTCCACCCCGTTATCACCGTTTTCGTATAAATAATGTTCTGCAGTGCATCCATCCAATACATTAATATCTGGAATATCTGTAAAAATTGGAGTAACATCTGCGTTATTATAGCCAACCCAATAATCAACAGTATTTTCAGTACTTTCCATTGTAATGTTGCCAACGTAAGGAACTGTTGGGTCGGCCGTGCCGTGAATCTCCATAACAGGCATCGGGTGCTCAACATTACACGTATTTACTTGATTCACGTTCATTGTACCAGTTACAGATGCTATCGCTGCGATTCTGTCACTTAATTCACAAGCCAAATAATAGCTCATAAAACCCCCATTTGACATTCCTGTACTATACACTCTATCTTGATTAATGCTATAATCAGCAGAAATAGAATCAATTAAAGCCGCTGTAAAACCAACATCATCAACAGAGCCGCCCCAACCTGAATTAAAGTATGTATTTCCTCCGCCATCTATTGTTCCCATGGGATGAACAATAATAAAACCTGCTGTGTCGGCTATCGATCTAAAGTCTCCATATATCATTTGCTGAGCCATATTACTTGTATAACCGTGAAAATTAAAGACCAAAGGAGCTGACGTTCCTGATGTATAAACCGCTGGAACATAGAGTGTGAATGTTCGTTCGATTCCTCCATGCATGATTGTATCAATGATTGTTTGCTGCGCTAAGCAGAAAAAGGAACTAACAAATAAACTTAATGTGATAATGTATTTCATGACCTGATTTTTATCAAAAATAGTAATTTTGAGCGATGAGTTCAATACCGTTCAAACTAATTGAGTGCCCTAGAGATGCTATGCAAGGTATTCACGATTTTATACCATCAAAAACCAAATCCAAATACATAAATAGCCTACTTAAAGTTGGTTTCGATACAATCGATTTTGGAAGCTTTGTTTCTCCGAAGGCAATTCCTCAGCTAATAGATACAGCTACGGTATTAGCACAATTAGATTTGAGTAATACGAATTCGAAATTACTTTCAATTATTGCCAATACTAGAGGCGCAGTTGATGCTTGTAATTTTGAGGAAATTGACTATTTAGGCTTTCCTTTTTCTATTTCAGAGACCTTTCAACAGCGCAACACAAATTCCTCTATTAATCAATCCCTTATTCGTGTTGATGAAATTCAAAACTTATGTGTAAAACATAACAAAATAATGGTTGTTTACATTTCGATGGCATTTGGAAATCCTTATGGTGACCTATGGGCTCCAGAAATTGCGATTGAATGGACTGAAAAACTTGCCAACGATTTTAGTATAAAAGTAATCGCGCTTTCTGATACTACTGGCGTATCGAATCCTGAAAATATATCGCAACTTTTCTCAAAACTAATTCCCGAATTTCCTGATTTAGAAATCGGAGCACATTTGCACACAACACCTGATGCTTGGGAAGAAAAAGTTCATGCTGCGGTTGCAAGTGGATGCACTCGTTTTGATGCAGCAATTAAAGGGTTTGGAGGCTGCCCGATGGCAGCTGACGACTTGACAGGCAACCTGCCAACGGAAAACCTACTTTCATACTTCGATAAAAAAAGTCAAAATACTGGTATAAATATTGGTGCCTTTGAAGATTCTACAACAATAGCTGATAAATTATTCAATTCTTATCATTAGCCCTAAATATAGCTTGAGTTGGCTCGAAAATTGATAACTATCGCTAAATTTGTATTCCATGTCAGGATTTTTAGGAGCATTCAAAACACGTAAGCCAAAGCAATTTAATTTTGTAAATCGTTATTATAACGAAAAAAAAGAACGTTTAAAACGCGCTGAGTCGAGAATTCAACGACAAATAGAATTCGAAAAACATAATACTGAAAGCCTTGATGGAGTTAGAAGGGATAGAGTTCAATTTAATTGGCAACGTACTGACCTGTTGGCGCAACAAAAAAAATCGAATCAGAGAATATTAATTATCATAGGAATATTAGCAGCATTAGTATATGTTGCATTACAATACGTATAGAGGTATTAGAGAAATGGGAGACATTATTCAACTTTTACCCGATTCCGTTGCGAATCAAATTGCTGCGGGGGAAGTTATTCAGCGACCTGCATCCGCGATTAAAGAGCTCCTAGAGAACTCAGTTGATGCTAGTGCTTGCCAGGTAAAGTTAATAATTAAAGACGCCGGTAAAACCTTAATACAAGTTATTGATGATGGCACTGGCATGAGCGAAACTGATGCTCGAATGTGTTTTGAACGTCATGCAACTTCTAAAATTAAAAAAGCCGAAGATCTTTACGGAATTACCTCCATGGGATTTAGAGGAGAAGCAATGGCCTCAATTGCTGCAATTGCACAATGTGAGCTAAAATCTAGAACAGAAAACGAGGATTTAGGAACCAAAATTCTTATAGAAGGTTCTGTACTCAAAAAGCAAGAAGAAGACGGATGTGCTAAAGGAACTTCATTTAGTATCAAAAACCTGTTTTTCAATGTCCCAGCAAGAAGAAAGTTTTTAAAATCTGATCCCGTAGAGACAAGACATATTGTTGATGAATTTCAACGAATTGCTCTTGCTAATCCGCAAGTCGCATTTTCGATGCATCATAACAATAATCAAGTTTTTAACCTCCATCAAGGCACATTTAAGCAACGAATTGTTGGCATTTTCGGAAAGAACTTTGAAAATAAGTTAGTCCCTATTGAAGAAGAAACGAATATTGTTAACCTTTCTGGCTTCATTGGCAAACCTGAATCGGCAAAAAAAACTAGAGGAGAACAGTTTCTTATTGTAAACAATAGATTTATTAAAAGTCCATACCTACATAATGCCACTCAAAAAGCTTATCAGGAATTGATTCATACTGGTTATCATCCCTCCTATTTCATAAATATGAGTATTAATCCGCAGCTAATCGACATCAATATTCATCCTACTAAGACAGAAATAAAATTTCAAGACGAGCGATCCATTTATGCAATTATTAGATCTGCTGTTAAACAGTCTCTAGGTAAGTATAATATATCTCCTTCCCTAGATTTCGATCAAGAAGAGACTATTGCGATTAACATCAATCCCCATAAACCAATTGCAGCTCCTGCAATTCAAGTTAATACTGAATTTAATCCTTTTGATAATGAACATGAAAACAAAGCAGGAAGCAGCTATTCAAAGCCTACACTTACTCCTATTCAGGCCTCAAATAATGAAAATTGGCAAGAACTCTATTCAGGATTTGACCAGGAAGAATCTACGCAGCAAGTTATTTCATCTGACTGGGAAAATAAAAAAACAGAAACAACATCTTCATCTCAAATTCATAATCGATACATCATATCTCAGATTAAATCTGGAATAATATTGATCGATCAACAAAAAGCGCATGAAAGAATTCTTTTTGAGTCTTACATCAAAGCAATTGAGAACAATCAAGGAAATTCCCAACAACAACTTTTTCCCCAAACGGTTGAATTATCTTTAGGAGATTTTCAACTTTTAAAGTCTTTGGAACCTGAAATGAAATCTGTTGGCTTTGATATTAGTGAATTCGGTAAAAGCTGCTATATAGTTCATGGTATTCCTTCAGAGTCTTCAAACGAAAGTGCATCCGAACTCCTTGAGGGAATCTTAGAAGAATTTAAAGAGAGTGAAAATGAAATTACTTTCGATAAAAATAACGCAGTAGCAAAATCCTTGGCAAAAAGATCGGCTATTAAACCTGGAAAAAAACTTTCCCAACTAGAGATTAATGACTTAATCGACCAACTTTTTGCTTGTGAAATGCCTTACTCAGCCCCAAATGGTGAAGCAACAATAATCACGCTTACACTTGATGAATTAAATAGAAAATTTGAAAAAAAGTAATGAGAGGATTCGGAGATATACCTCTAGTAGTAAAGAACCTACTTATTATCAACGCAATATTTTTTGCTATAAAACTAGGTTTTGGTAATCCTATAGATTCACTCTTAGCGCTTCACTATTGGGATTCCCCGTTCTTTCAACCACATCAAATTATTACACACATGTTTATGCATGGGGGGTTTCTTCATTTAGTATTTAACATGTTTGGGTTATGGATGTTTGGAAGCGCTGTTGAAAAAGTTTGGGGACCTAAAAGATTTCTTCAGTTTTTTGTTTTTTCCGGACTTGGGGCTGCTTTATTTCACTTCATAATTATATATTTTAGAATTGCCAATCTCGAATCTCAACTTGAGCTAGAGCAAATTCAATTAGTAATTGCTGAAGGGGCTGATGCGCTAGCCAGTAACCAGAACTTCATCAATGAGCAAATGGCTCAACTTAACCTCCTTTATAATATTGGAATTGTTGGTGCCTCGGGAGCATTATTTGGCGTATTACTAGCATTTGCTATGATGTTTCCAGATACAGAGTTATACATAATGTTTATACCCATTCCGATAAAGGCAAAATATGCTGTTATTGGTTTCGGGGCTTATGAGTTGTTTTCTGGCACAGCTCGAATTGAAGGAGACAACATCGCTCATTTTGCCCATTTGGGAGGTTTACTATTTGGTTTTTTGATGATAACCTATTGGAAAAAAACAGGCAAAGGATTGTATTAATGGCGAATTTCATTTTAGAAGATATAAAAAGAACATTTAGGGGAAATAATGATTTAGCAAAAATTATTATCGCAAACGTAATTCTATTTATTCCGAGCAATTTAACGGGAGGATTAAAACAAAGCTTCTTTAGTGCTCTAGGCCTTCCGGAATCATTCTTTGAGTTTATCTATGAACCATGGACCATATTTAGCTACATGTTTCTACATAACGGATTTAACCATATCCTGTTTAATATGCTTTTGCTATACTCTTTTGGAAAAATATTAGCTGGCGCCATCGGAAACCGAGCTTTCTTGACCGTTTATTTTATTGGAGGTCTAGCTGGCGGATTGGCTTACTTAATTTTCAGCACACTAATTAGCATCGGAATTATTCCCCTTATGCCGTTTAGTGGAGTTGTAGGTGCTTCCGGTGCTGTTCTTTCAGTAATTATTGCAATTGCCACGTTAACGCCAAACCAAGAACTAAATATTATGTTTATTGGTCAGGTAAAACTCAAATACATTGCTTTAGCTGCTTTTGTAATCTCTACTGTGCTCAGTGTTGATGACAATATAGGTGGTAAGATGGTTCATATTGGAGGAGCAGCTTATGGTTACTATTTCGCGATGCGACACAAAAATGGACAATCAACTGGGCTTTGGTTTAGTCGAATTATTGAGACGTTAACAACGTTATTTAAAAAGTCGCAAAAAATGAAAGTTTCCTATAAACGACCTAAAACAGATGAACAATTTAATCAAGAAAAGGCTGAGCATCAAGAACAAGTAGATGCAATTCTCGATAAAATATCGAAATCCGGATATGATAGCTTAACTAAAAAAGAGAAAGACTTTTTGTTTAACATGAATAACAAAGAATAACTTTAATATTGAATCGTTTATGCATATTAAGCATGTATATTTCATCACTAATATTTCCAAATGAAGAATTTATCTATCATAGATAAACTGATTTTCTTGCTAAATAGCGTTTTCGGTATTTTATTACTTGTTTCTTATTTAACGCCGTTCGTCAATCCAAGTGTTTTTTGGCCTATAGCCTTTTTTGGTTTGGCATATCCAATTCTATTGGTTATCAATTTTCTATTCTGTATCTATTGGCTTGCTAGATTGAAGCGTCAACTTCTGCTAAGTGTAATCGTTATAGGATGCGGATGGAACCAGTTAACTAACTTCATGCAGATTACTGGTTCAGAAAAACAAGACGATGGATTCAAAGTAATGTCGTACAATGTTCGATTATTTGACTTATACAATTGGTCGAACAACAAACAAACTCGTAACAAAATATTCGATTTAGTTGATGACCAAAATGCTGACATCATATGTATTCAAGAGTTCTTCTATTCAGAAGAAAAAGAATATTTTAATACGCTTGATACACTTATTACTTTTCAAAAAGCTAAAAACTACCATACTTTTTACACAAAGTCAAAGTTAAAACACAATTTCGGTATAGCAACCCTGACTAAATTTCCGGTATTGAATCGTGGTAAAGTGGACTTAATCGATGCTGGAAATAACATCTGCATTTATACTGATGTGTTAGTTGAAAACGACACTATTAGAATTTACAACATGCACCTAGCTTCTGTGCACTTAGCAGAAGAAAATTATAAGTTTATCGAAAATATAAACAACCAAGAAACTGAAGAGCAGATTGATGGCTCAAAAAAAATTGTTAGTCTATTAAAGGAGGCTTTTATCAAGCGCTCAATTCAAGCCGACATAATTTCAAAACACATCAAACAATCTCAATATAAAGTAGTAGTTTGCGGAGATTTTAACGATACACCAAGCTCTTATGCATACAAGATAATTTCTGATGAACTTTGCGACAGTTTTAGAGAAAGTGGCGCTGGAATAGGCGCCACATATAATGGCTCTATACCAATATATCGAATCGATTATATACTTCACGATAGAGCTTTGCATTCTTCAGCATTCAATACCATCTCTAAAGATTTATCAGACCACTACCCTATTGCATCTACGATTAGTTTTACTGAATAGTTTTATTTTTGAAGCTTCATGGCAAAGAAAACACGTAAAGAAAAAGCTGCGGAACAAACTAGTCAGCAAAATAAAGTAATTTCTAATCGACCAATGAAATTGGGGGATTCGCCTGTTAAACAAAGAAAATTACACATGATTTTCTTATTTGTTTTGGCCATTGTTCTCTACGGAAACACATTGAATAACGACTTCGCTTTAGACGATTCTCTTGCTATTTTGGGAAATAGCTTCACCACACAAGGTTTTGCGGGCATTGATGATATATGGACAAACGATATGTTTGTTGGAGCTCACGGACAAGAGTTTGAACTAACTGGCGGTAGATACCGTCCTCTGTCTTTTACCATTTTAGCAATTGAATATGAGTTTTTTGGAGATTATGTTGACGAGCGCGGTATAAAAAGCCACATGGCATTTGTTGGCCACTTGACTAACATTATCTTTTTTGCGTTTAGTGGAGTTATGATTTATCTACTGCTATTCAAAGTTTTTAGAAACTTCAATGAGTGGCTTCCATTAATTGCAGCAACTTTATTTGTTATTCACCCAATCCATACAGAAGTAGTGGCCAATATCAAAAGCATGGACGAAATCTTATCGCTGCTTTTCTTGATGGGAAGTATGTATTTCTTACTAGATAAAGGAAACAATTCATTACCACAAGCCGCTCTGTTATTCTTCTTATCACTTCTATCCAAGGAAAATACCTTCACCGCCTTAGCAATAATTCCTGTTCTTTACATTTTCTTCCGTAAAGAAGAATTAAGTTCAGGCTTAATCAAAACTGGTGCACTAGCTGCAGTGTCATTGGTTTATCTTGCGCTTAGAGAAATATACTCTGGTGGTTTTTTTGGAGGTCATGCTGCTAATCAATTAATGGACAACCCTTTCCTCGGAATGGGAATGGAGATAAAACTTCCTACCTTGTTTGTTATTGCAGGAAAATACCTTGCTTTGTCAGCTTTCCCATACCCTTTATCTTATGATTACAGCTATGATGCTCTGGGTTGGAGAACTTGGGGGGACGGCTATGCAATACTTTCATTTATTTTGATTGCTTCAGCATTAGGATTCGCGATTAAGGTGCTTTGGCAAAAATTTAAGGAGGAAGAAACTACGCAACCCAATATTATTACTGTAATAGCATTTGGAATCCTATTTTACGCTATCTCTTATTCTATCGTCTCTAATTTTGTTTTCAACATTGGAACCTACATGGGGGAGCGTTTTCTTTATATGTCATCACTTGGCTTCTGTATTGCTATAGCTGGATTGCTAATTAAACTTCTTAAAGTAGATACCGATGCTCCATTTCAATTTAACATAAAATGGCTATTACCAATGTTAATAATTATTCCGATTGCTGGGTATGGAACAATTAAGCGAAATATGGATTGGAAAGACAATTACTCACTCTATATGGCAGATAAAGATGTTGTGCCCAACAGCGCCCGAGCTACCCTATTTTTAGGAATTGAACTACTGAATCAACACTATATAGATAAAGACTCAGAAAAACTTGAAATGGCTATTGCGGAGATGACTAAATCAACTAACATTTACCCAGAATTTTATCATGCTCATTACAACTTAGGACTGGCTTACCAGGCAAAACAAGACCATGAAAATGCAGTTAAATGTTTTAGAAGAGTATTAGAAATACAGCCGCTACATATTAATACACAATATTATTTAGGAATGTCCTTAGGTCATGGTTTTAATCAACCGATAAAAGCAATAGAATACATGGAAAAAGGAATAAAATACGGCTATTCTGGCGCTGACAGATATGTTAATCTTGGTGTAGCCTATGGCATGTCGGGTAATTTCCCTAAAGCTTTAGAGTGCTTTACAAAAGCTGTTCAAGAGGATCCCAACAATCCGCAGTCGTACGTTAATATGGGAATTACTTATAGCCAGATGGGCGATCAACAAAAAGCGCAAGCAGCTATTGATAAAGCGAAACTGCTTGACCCAAACGTTAAATTACCTGGGCAATAGTATTCTACCAAATTTGTTAACCCTACTAGCTAAAATGCTACAAGATATTACAGAATTCCCATTAGTAAGAGCCTTTAATAAATATCGGAATAATTCCCATAAACTAATCCGAGCAAAAGTCACTTGATTTAACTACTATTTTAAATCATTGTTTCTTAGAGGTCTTCTTAACCCTCTTCAACGAAAGTGTATTCATAGAATTAGTTTCTAAACCCTCTATGTTATTGTGAACAAATCGTACAACCTCATTATAGTATAGAGGAACTACTGGGGCCTCCTCAATTAAAATTCTATCCATTGCTTGGTAATAGCTATAGCGAACAGAGTCGTCAACTTCGCCCATTGCCATATTGTATAATTTATCGAATTCGAAATTCGAAAAATGAGTATAATTAAACCCTTTAGGCGCATAATTATCACTATAATAAAGCATTAAAAAATTCTCTGCATCTGGATAATCAGCTATCCAAGATTTGGTAAAAAAGTTTGCCCCCGAGTTCTCAACCATTCCACGATAGTATCCCTCATCGAAAACTTCTATTTCTGCAGGAATACCAATTTCTTGAAGTTCATGCTGAACGAAAATATTAACTTGCTCATATAGCTTAGTTGTTCTTAACTTTATTTTCGGCAGCCCTTTTCCTTCTGGAAAACCAGCAAAATATAGCAATTCTCGTGCTTTCTCAATGTTATAATCATACCCCTTAACTTTATCACCATCAAATGAGGCGATACCGCGAGGAACAAAACCTGAATGAGCTGGCACACCTATATTATTGCGCAGATACTTAACCATTTTATCTCTGTCGATAGCATAATTAATGGCCTTTCGAATCGCTTTTTCCTTTAGCGGACTTATTTTTACTTTATCCAACGACTCGTCCACTAGAATACCAAAATAAACCGTTTCTAACCAAGGTTGCTTTTCCATTTTAAAAGTTTGCATGTATTCTTCTTTTAATTCACCCTCATTTGTCAAAATTTCATCTTTAAAAGAGCCATCTAATCCTGATTTAAAATCGAAATTACCTCTAATAAAATCAAGAAATGCAACTTGCGGATCTTTTACAAAACTTATCGAAACAGCATCTAAATAAGGTAACCGATTATCACCATCCTTCTCAAAGTAGTTGTCGTTTTTTACTAAGTTCAATTTTTCTCCTTCAACCCATCGTTTAAACTTAAAAGGACCTGTTCCCACGGGATTTCTTCTAAAGTCGTTTCCATAATATTCAACAATTTCTTGAGGAACAACAGAACAATAATCCATGGTGAGCAAACCCAAAAACGGAGGATAAGCTTGTTTCAAAAAGATTTTAAATGTAACCTCATCGACTGCGTAAAACCCCTTATAATGACTTTTTTCTGACTTCTCTAATACACTAAAAATACTTCGACCTGGAGAAGCAACATCATCATCAATTAATCGAAAAAAACTATATTCAAAATCATATGCAGTTACCTTTCTGCCTTTTTTATTTTCAAAATTCTCATTGTCATGAAAATAAACATCATCCCGCAAGGTAAAAGTATACTCCCGACCATCTTCAGAGACAGTCCAATCGGTTGATATGCATGGGACAACCTCGGTTTCATTATTCATCTGAACTAAACCGTTGAATATTTGATGCACAGGCCAAACGTTTTCTAAGTTCTTAGCATAAGCAGGATCCAATGAGGTTATACCTCCAGGTTCGTTATACCGGAATGCAGTTAATCCATTTTCCTCTGCAATAGAGTTCGGATTACCGCAAGAAATAGCAATAGTAGCTGCAGTAATTAGGGAGAATAAATTTAAAACACTTTTCATAGCACTATAGATTTCAAGAGAATGTAAAAATCTTTAAAAGGGCGCTTCATAATATTTAAGCGATTGAGTTTTATCAACAAGTCAATGCTTAAAATACTTTTTCAGGTAAATAAGCTCAACAAATCTGTTCAAAAAACTGCACTTAATGTGCTGCGGTTTTATAGTTTTGCAGTCTTCAGATTAGCTATGAATCAATTCAAAAAAGTCGCGTTTTATACATTGGGATGTAAACTAAACTTCTCAGAAACATCATCTATTTCACGCTTATTTAAAAACAAAAGCTATGCTAAAGTTGACTTTAGTGAAAGTGCTGATATTTATGTGATTAACACATGTTCTGTAACGGAAAATGCAGACAAAAAATGTAGGCAATTAGTTCGCAAAGCTTTAGCAAGTAACCCAAATGGTTTTGTTGCAATTATTGGATGCTATGCACAATTAAAACCTCAACAGATTTCGAAAATTCCTGGTGTTGATTTGGTGCTTGGGGCAAATGAAAAATTTAACCTAATTGAACACTTAGACTCAATAGAAAAAAAAGAAACTGCAGTAGTTAAAAACGGAATCATCAAAGACGTAAAAGAGTTTGTTCCAACTTATTCTTATGGCGACAGAACTAGAAGTTTCTTGAAAATACAAGATGGATGCGATTACTTTTGTTCATTTTGCACTATTCCGCTAGCAAGAGGAACTAGCAGAAGTAATTCAGTTGGAGAGACGGTTAAAGTTGCAGAAGAAATTGCAAAAACTGACGTAAAAGAAATTGTACTGACAGGTGTTAATATTGGTGATTTTGGAAAAAGTACTGATGAAAACTTCTTTGACCTATTGAAAGAATTAGATGAAATTGAAGGTATTGACAGATTTAGAATATCATCAATTGAGCCCAACCTATTGAGTAATGATATCATTAAATTTGTAAGCCGCGCAAAACGTTTCGTTCCCCATTTCCACATTCCTTTGCAGTCTGGATCTAACGTATTACTAAAATCGATGCGGAGAAGGTACGACCAAAACCTATACACAGAAAGGGTTAAAACTATTAAATCTTTGCTCCCTGATTGCTGCATTGGAGTTGATGTTATAGTAGGTTACCCAGGTGAAACAGATGATCTTTTTATTGAAACATACAACTACCTCAACAAACTCGACATAGCATACCTACACGTCTTTACCTACTCCGAGCGAACAAACACAACCGCCATAAGAATAAACGAAGTTGTTAAACAAAAAACCCGTAACGATAGGAGCAAAATGCTTCGCATTTTATCTGCTAAGAAGAAAAGAGCTTTTTACGAGGCTAATGTAGGCAAAACAAAAACTGTTTTATTCGAAGGACAAGAGCATGAAGGATACATTAGCGGATTTACTGACAATTATATAAAAGTGCAAATTCCTTTTACTGAAGAACTATCCAATCAAATAGTCGAAGTAGAATTACAATCTGTTACTTCGACTTGCACTATGAAATGCCAACTAACTAAACAATTAACCATATAATGTATCCGAGTTTATACTACTTATTTCAAGATTTATTTGGCCTTGAATTAGAGATTCTAAAGCTCTTTCAGAGTTTTGGGTTTTTCGTTGCGCTTGCCTTTGTGGTTGGCAGCTATATATGGACTAGTGAGATTAAAAGAAGAACAGATCTTGGTCAGTTTCTTGCACAAACAAAAAAAGTCATTAAAGGCGAAAAAGTTAAAGTAACTGATTTTACATCTTCAGTTATCACAGGATTTTTACTAGGATTTAAACTTGGGTTATTACTAACCGATTATGATGGATTCATTAATGATCCGCAAGGATATCTTCTCTCTTTAAATGGAAATTTAATTGCAGGATTAGTTGTTGCTGGAATTTCACTTTATATAAGTTACCGAGAAGCGAAAAAAGAAGAACTTGCTGAGCCCATTGAAGTTGACCAAGAGGTTTCACCAGAAACGCATGTGAGTAATATGGTAATGATTGCGGCTTTATTTGGAATTATCGGTGCCAAGTTATTCCATTTACTTGAAAACCCAAGCCAATTCGCAACACTGTTTACTGCAAGTTCATTTTTTAGTGGATTAACTATGTATGGAGGTTTAATAGTTGGAGGAATTGCGACAGGTTGGTATGCAATCAGAAACAAACTCAATATATTTCACACCTTAGATTCAAGCGCACCAGTTTTGCTGATGGGATACGCCATCGGAAGAATTGGCTGTCAAGTGGCTGGAGATGGTGATTGGGGAATCGACAACCTTGCTCCACAACCCAGCTGGTTATCATTTCTACCTGAATGGACCTGGTCTTTCAACTACCCGCACAATGTAAATAACGATGGAATTCCCATTATAGATTGTATTGGCCCATATTGTTTCGAATTAGCTAACCCAGTATGGCCCACGCCATTTTATGAGACGACAATGTGTTTGGGGTTATTTGCAATCTTATGGAAGCTGAAAAGTAAAGCCATAGCTCCGGGTGTGTTGTTCAGTATTTATCTCATTATGAATGGAAGTGAACGTTTTCTTATTGAAAAAATTAGGGTTAACGTTGAACTTATAGAAGGTATTACGCAAGCTGAAATCATCTCTGCAGTTCTCATTATTCTCGGAGCAATTGGCGTTTGGTATTTTTCTAAAAGCAAGGATAAATATAAAGCTGCGTGGTAAATATTGAAACCCTGTGCAGTGCAGTATGCTTATTAGCCAAAGAAACTGGACAATACATCAAAAAAGAGCGTAAAACAATTACTATTGATGTAGAAACGAAAAGTTTGAACAGCTTTGTTACCCACGTTGACAAGGAGGCTGAGCGGAAGATTATCGAAAAACTTTCTTTATTGCTTCCTGAGGCAGGATATATAGCTGAAGAAGGAACTAATGATAAA
>CAJQPE010000010.1 GCA_905480125.1 uncultured Flavobacteriales bacterium
ACTTCAGGGGAATTCTACTACTTTGAGTATGTGGTAGCTTCGGCAGCAGTCGGTGTGGATGCGAATACTTCAAATGATACGACTGTCTATTTTGTATTTAATAATGACTCAGTTTATGCTAGAGATAATGGTCAAGCATTAAGTGGACCAGCGAGTATTGGTGCTGGTGCTGCAGCAAATGGTAAAGTAGGTATGTTATATACACTGGATCAACCAGATGTGTTAACATCTTGTGAATTTGCGCTTTATCCAAAAGATTGGGGCACAGTTCCGCAGGACATAGCCGTTGAAGTGTATGATGTTGTAAATGGCGTGCCAACGACTTTGTTAGGTACTTCAACCACTATGAGCATGGTAGGAGATTCTTCAGCTAATACTGTATTAAGCATGATTCAAGTGCAATTTCCAGGTGGGTTAAGTCTTACCGATGATTCAATTGCTGTTATGGTAACTGAGCCTGATACTTCATTGAGCATTGCTATGATGGTTGATAATTTTACTCCAAGTACTGTATATATATATTGGGATGCGAATGGATGGTCAAACGCTGAAGCTTTTGGGGCGTATTTTAGCCATCCTTATTACTTAAGGCCTGCATTTGGTCCTACTTCAGGTCCTGTATGTACAATAGGGGTTTCTGTAACAGGAAATAATGTTACAACTAATGGAGGCAGCAACGGAGACGCCACTGCAACCGTAACAGGCGGTCAAGGTAATATTACGTATGCCTGGACTGGCGGAGGAAGTACTGCTTCAATAACTAATCTAACTGCAGGTGTTTTCACGGTAACTGTTACAGATGATGTTACTGCTGGTTGCCAAGTGGTTGAGTCAATTACTATAACTGAGCCAGCTCCACCAACTTGTACAGTTAGTGTAACTCTTTCAGGTAATAATGTTACAACTATTGGAGGAAGTAACGGTGATGCTTCAGCTGCTGTAACTGGTGGTCAAAGTACTATCAGCTATGCATGGTCTACAGGAGGAACGGCTTCTGCTATTACCAATCTATTTGCTGGAGTCTATTCTGTAACAGTTTCTGATAATGTTCTAGTAGGATGTATTGCAACTTCAACAATAACTATTACAGAACCAACAGTAACAGTAACATGTGATGTGCTAGTTAACCTAAGTGTTACTGCTGCTACAACTGCTGGTGGTTCCGATGGCGCTGCTGAGGCTTTGGTTTCAGGAGCTCAGGGTAATTTAACTTATACTTGGTCTAATGGAGCTACAACTTCGATGATTACAGGTTTGCCAACAAATACGTATTCGGTTACGGTAACTGATGATATTCTTGCTGGATGTGCAGCTAGTGCTTCAGGGTTAGTGACCGATCCAAGTGTAACAGTTTCTTGTAATTTAACAGTTACGGCTACATCAACTGATCCAACTGCGTTTGGAGCAAGTGATGGTTCAGCTACAGCTGTTGCTGCAGGAAACCAAGGTAACTTATCTTATGTATGGGACAATACAGCAACAACGCAAGTAATTAATGGACTAACAGGAGGCGTATTTACAGTTACAGTAACTGATGACATTACTGCCGGTTGCACTGCTACTGCATCAGTAACGTTGACTGAACCTGGGCTTACATGTAACATTGGAGCCTCAATGTCTCAAAACAATGTAACTACAAACGGAGGAAGTGATGGAGATGCTGCTGTTGTAGCGACAGGTGGTCAAGGAAACATTACTTATATGTGGACTAATGGTGAAACAACTACTTCTATTTCAGGGTTAGTTGCAGGTGTATATGCTGTTACTGTTATGGATGACGTTGTTGCTGGATGTGAAGCTGTTGGAGTAGTTACTATTACTGAGCCAGGAGGCGTAACATGTACTTTAGGTGGAAGCATAACTTCTACCAATGTTTCAACGAATGGTGGAGCTGATGGTTCTGCAACAGTTGTAGCAACTGGAGCTCAAAGTATTGTTTCTTATTTATGGTCTAGTGGTGAAACAACTACTTCTATTTCAGGGTTAGTTGCAGGTGTATATACTGTTACTATTGCGGATGATATTGTTGCCGGTTGCGAAGTTGAAGTTTCTACAACTATTACTGAACCAGCTGTGAATGGCATTGAGGATTTAGATAAAGGTAATACAGTTTCTATTTATCCAAACCCAAGCAACGGAAACTTTGTTGTCTCGATTTCGAAAGAAGGCGAGTATGCAATAGTTGTTAGAAACGTAATTGGACAAACAGTTGAAAACGTAATTCTTAATGGAACAACAAAAGAAGTCAGATTAAACAATGTTGATGCTGGAATCTATTTTGTTACCATCCAAGGAGACGGATTTAAGAAAACAGAAAAGATTATAGTGAGATAATCTTCTAAATACAATTCATAAAAAGCCCTCCCGATTTTTCGGGAGGGCTTTTTTTTTATATTTGGTTGAAATGATACGTTAGTAAAGAATGAATCAATCGCAATCGATTTCACCGTTTTCTTCAACCTTTAGCCCACAAATACCAGAGCTACTCATTCAGTTAAATTGTAGCATTGTAATAACGACCTACCAAGCGGGTAAAGTAATTACAATTAGTCCTAATCCAGATAAGGAGAGATTGGTAACTCTTCCAAGAACATTTGAAAAACCAATGGGCCTAGCAATGTCGGGCGATAGACTAGCTGTAGCAACAAAAAATGAGCTCATCTTATTAGAGAATAATAAAGATTTGGCGGTGCACTACCCAAACAAGAAGAACACCTACGATAGTTTGTATTCGCCAAGGGTAACTTATTACACTGGCAATGTCGACATGCATGATATTGCATTTGGAAAACAAGGAATGCTTGCAGTTAATACCTCATTTTCTTGTTTATGTCTCGTAAATGGGATTCACAATTTTCAACCAATCTGGAAGCCTGCTTACATTTCCGATTTGGCATCTGAGGACAGGTGTCATTTAAATGGTTTGGTAGTAGAAAATGGGGAGCCAAAATACGTAACAGCATTAGGTACATCTAATACACCGCAAGGTTGGAGAGATTCTATTACAAATGGCGGTGTGTTAATTGACGTCTTATCCAATGAATTTATCCTAAAAGGACTTCCTATGCCGCATTCTCCAGCGATGTATAACAATTCGTTATATATGCTTTTATCTGCCTCAGGCGAATTGATAAAGGTAAATACAGAGGATGGAAATTATGAAACGGTGAGACAAATGGATGGTTTTTGCAGGGGCTTAGCCATTCACGGAGATTATGCCTTTATTGGTATGTCTAAGTTAAGAAAAAATTCATCCACGTTTGCTAAGCTTCCTTTTGCTGATAATGCTGATCAGTGTGGGATTAAGATCGTTCACCTACCCACCGGGGCGTTGACGGGAGAAATCATGTATCAAACGAGTGTCGATGAAATATATGAGGTTGCAATTCTACCAAACACGATCAGGCCAAACATCTTAAATACGATTAACCCAATTCATAAATACTCCTTAGCAATTCCTGGAAAAACTTTCTGGGCAAATACAAATGATCCTGTTTTTAATAAGTAAACAGAACCCAACTTATAGCGCATGAAAAATCAAAAAAGGCTATTTAATCACTTATTAAGAAAGTATAGAAAAACTATTCGAAGAAAGTATCGACTAGAAAAGCTAGGCATTAATGCGAGGCGGCAGTTGTTATTAGAAAAACGTATAGTAATGCTGTTTGACAGGCTATCATCACTTCAATTTATGCTGAAAAAAGGGCCAGTGTTGGCAACGATTACTATTGCTACTGTGGCTTTCGATGCAAATGCTCAAAATTTTGAAGTCCCAGTTCAAAATCCTTTTTCAATTGCTCCGGTTAGCACAGCATGGGGGCAGGTTTCAACCGCTTTTGTCGATATAGATGCAGATGGAGATTTCGATATGTTCACTGGTGAAACATATGGAGATTTTTCCTATTACGAAAATATTGGGTCTAGTGCTGCGCCTGTTTTTGGTCTAGAACAAATAAATCCTTTCGGTATTACAAGTCTCGGTAATTATCTCTCTAGGCCCACCTTTGCCGATATTGATGCTGACGGTGATTTGGATATGATGTCTGGACACTATTACGGGGATATGTACTATTTTGAAAATACAGGAACAAATGTATCACCAGTATTTGGACCCGTTCAAACAAATGCATTTGGATTAGTAAATATGGGTGTTACCGCTGTTGATTTTGCTCTCGTAGATATGGACAACGATGGTGATTATGATGTATTGGGAGGAGAGGTGTTTGGTAATTTTTTCTATATAGAAAATGTGGGAACAGCATCATCTCCAAATTATTCGACCGCTGTTTTGAATCCATTTGGATTAACTGCTTTGCCTCTAGGAATGAATGCTTCATGTCCTGATTTTGCTGATTTGGATAGTGATGGTGATTTAGATTTGATAACCGGTTCAGATAACGGGGAATTCTATTATTGTGAAAATGTTGGCGATGTGACTAATCCTTTATTTGGATTGCAAATACAGAACCCGTTTGGCTTATCAGGGTTTTGGAACACACAACACAATCCAGAATTTGTCGACATTGATGGTGATGGCGATTATGATTTGTTTTCAGGGGTATATCTTGGTGGTGATCTTTATTTTTATGAGCAAACTTGTCCTGCTAATTTAAGTTCCTTAGTGTCATGCTTTGGTACAGATGGTGAGATAAGCTCTAGCCCCATTGGGGGAATTACTCCTTATAATTATTTATGGTCTACTGGTGAGACAACACAAACCATAACTGGATTAGCTGCAGGTAGTTATTCGTTAAGCATCTCCTCTGCGAGTTGTTCCGTAACAGAATCAGTTACAGTGTCTGGACCTTCTACTACTACAATGACTTCAGCAAAGACTACTGGACAGGTGGTTTGTTCATATGATACAGATGGCGAGGTTAGTATCACAGTAACAGGAGGAGATTTGCCTTATAATTATAGCTGGAATTCAGGAGGAACAACCACTGCACAAACAGGACTTGGAGGCGGATATCATCTATATACAGTCACAGATGGTTGTACCAATACATATTCTGATTCGGCATTAGTAGATGCCCCAAGTGATTTGTTAATTACTATCACATCAACTCA